>JAHLWJ010000667.1 GCA_019057975.1 Promethearchaeota archaeon
AATTTTTTTAGCTGGGTATGCATTCGATCTATTGGATCATTTTTAGGTGTTCCTCTTTATGTTCAAGTAGAACCATATTCATTAAGAAGGTTTCTTACTTCTTTTTGGCTATATGCTCTTTTATTGATTCCTATACTTTTATTATTTTTTGCTTACAAATATTCGAATAGTTTATCAACTATAATTAAAAAAATTAAATTAAAAATAAATATCATATTGGAGAATAAATACAAATATTTCTTTATCTTTATGGCTGCTTTTATTTCAATATGCTTATTAATTGCTAATTTAGATTCAACTTTTAAGAACAGTTTCTTTTTAAAACAAATATTTAATACGCAAGAATATTTTCTTATTTTCTATTTAAGTGTTTTACTTAGTGCAATAGGATTTTTTGGTATTCTAGGAATTTGTATATCATATTTTTGTTTCAAAGAAAACAAAAAGCTCTTTTACTTTTTGCTTTCTTGGATTATTTTAACAATTGGATTGGCATCATCCTTAATATTCTTAAGATGGATACAGTATCCTACATCTCTCGTTTCTGACATTCCAGAAGAATTTAGTTTTAGAATGATTTATTGGTTTGATAGAACTTGGTATTATTCAATGATTCCTCTCTCCATATTTGTTTCTATTGGATTAATTAAGATAGTTCAAAATGTAAAATCCAATGGCTGGTTCGAGGTAAGATGTCGCGGTTGGTTTAAATTAAAGACATATAAAGAGATTAAATCATCCGCATCCTTAGCATTAGTTTTTCTTCTGATCTTTTTATCCATTTCGAGTTCAATAACCACAGTAATGTATTGGGATAATTATTCCCAAAAAATTTCAGATGAAGAAGCTCAAATAATCGGCTGGATTACAAATTATGTACCGAAAGATTCACATATCCTTCATCATCCTTATTCCTCTAGTTTCAGGCGAATGGAATTTGATCTATATTTATATAAAATCTATTGGCTTAGTGCAGAAATAAACAACGCTCGAGTAAATTATGAAGAGCAAGATGAAGACATATATAAATGGCTTACGGATACAAGTACTTATGGAGATGTAAGGTTACTTTATGAAGAAGATGGACGTAAGAATGTAATTTTTTTGCACGATAAGAGCGCTGTTGGAAATATTTCGATGGTAAATGAATTTGTATCGCCCCAAACAAACGGTTCTATATCTTTTTGGGTCAAAATGGATACTGCTGAAAAGTATTTAGACGCGGGACTTTATTTAAAAATTTATGGAGAAACATCTATCGAAGGAATTGATTTTAACATGAATTATGGTTCTCATTATTATTACAACGATTCCGATATTATTGAAATGAATATGGAATACAGAGCAAATGAATGGTATCACTATCAGATCTACTTTGATTGCACTCAAAAATATTGGAACGCGTACATGAATGGAATTCGAATAAATGAGAGCTTATCCGGAAAGTCAGATTTAGAGTTCAAAGGAAATCCTGCTAATTTCAGTAGAGTTCAGATCTCCACCACCACTTCGGGTAAAGATTATCGGATTTATTTTGACGCATTTAACTTTTCATGGGCACCTATTTCTAATGAAACTGATTTTTATGATAGAATCTTGAATGATATCGCTAAATTAATTCCTCATTTAACCATGAATAACATCCAATATTTCATTTTACAAAAACAATACATAGATGAATATCAAGAATTATTAGACTACTTTTACAGAACTAAATTATATCAATATGGAAATTTCATAATATATCAATCAACTGAGATATGAAGTATCATCCTTAAAAATATGAAAACAATTATTACAACTGCCAAAAACGCGTTATGAAAACATGAATAAAAAAAAACAAGTAGTGTTATTACTTTTGATGATTATTTTGTTAAATATTTTCATATTTAATTCTTCAGCGATATACAATAATTACATTGAAGTACCGGGCATATATAATGCCAGTTATAACTTTAAAAATGAACTCGGAAAAGAAGGAACTGAGATTAGCTTTATAAGATGGTATGGTCAAGGTGTGGTTGTTATAGCTGAGAAAGATGGACACCGAAATGTTCTTGAACTAAAGAACGAAGGTGTTGTGGAGGATATAAGAAGATTTCTCTCCATTTATTCTGATGTAAAATCTGGAACAATCGAGTGGTGGTGGCTGGCAAGCCAAAAAAATATAGGAAATTATGTTATATTTAGGGATAGAAATGGTAATAGTTTAGTATGGGCAAGATTCCAGCCAGATGGACGGATTTATGCTTATAACGGGTCTATAAATAAAAATTTAATGGAATATGAAGCAAATCAATGGTATCATTGGAGAGTTGATTTCGATTGTACAACTAACACTTTTGACATGTATATTGATGGAGTGAAGCTTGCCAATCAGTTTATTTTTAATCAAAAGGGTACTTCAAATTTCGGGGATATATATTTCTATACCCAAAACATTACAAATTATTCTTTTTATTTGGACGCATTTGGTTTTAGTTGGGATGAAAATTACAAAGTAGGAGATGATTTAACTTTAGAGAAAATT
>JAHLWJ010000151.1 GCA_019057975.1 Promethearchaeota archaeon
TTAAATCTTAAAAAATTAGATTTATAACTTAATAAGTTCCTACAAAAATAATTTAATAATCCATCAAAAAAAAAAATTAGCTATTCTGTAAATTCTTTATGAATTTTAAAGTCTTTTTATATAAATAAACAGAATTAATTATTAATCCAATTTTTTTAGAATTATATTTAAAATGCCTTTTCCTTATAGGAGCTAATATCCGATAATTCGAACTAATTACTATGTTATTCTCAGAAATTATCAAATTCAGATTAAAATCCTTCTCTAATTCAAAATAATTCAAAATATCAGATGAACTCTTTATACTATCTAATTTGATTTTGCCTAAGCTCCAAGAGGTAGAGATTTCATCAAGATTTTGAGTAATTAAAAGAATTGAGAATGACGGAACATTAGCTAGAAATGAACTAAAAACAGATCCCATTCTTTTTTCATTTAAATCATCAGTTATAATGTGAAAGGGTTTCTTATTTTCATCCATCACATCAATTAAAATATCTTCATGCTCAAAATTATAAATTAAAGATAAGGTATTATATTTTTTAGCGGATTTAACATATTTCTTTTGGAGGTTTATTAATTTAATAGCCTCCTCTAATAGTTCATTAGATAAATAGTAATCAAACATATCAATAGATTTTCTTATCCTCATAATCAGGTTCTTTCGCTCTGGCAATAAATATTTAAAGAAATTGGAATCAGAAACTTTTAAATATTTATTTAGGTTGCTTTTTAATTCTAATGAATCTGGCAAGTAATCAAGAATGAATTGTAAGAATTCAACTGGGATTGCACCACCTTCGACATAGAAAGTAGGAATAATTTTATTTTCTTCATAATAATCATTCCCAAAATAGGATGTGTTATTATAAAAAATCTTATTGAAATCAAAAAGAATAAAATTAGAATCGATTCTTGTGCTTGGAAGGGTTAGTATTACTCTCTTTTCATCCATTCTATCGAGTCCTTTAAATAATTCTTGTTTAAAATTATGAAATTTCCTTAATCTCTCAGCATTTGGTATACTTTCAATAAACCCCCAAACTAATAATACTAATACATCATTCTTCCCTGATTCTTTAATAATATTTTGAAGAAATCTCAAATTTTTAAAATCTAATGAATCAGAGCAAATAATAATATAATCCTTTGCTAATTTAGCATTTTCTAAAATTTTATTGATTACTACTAAATTTTCAGAATAAAAATCTATATAATTTAAACTCTCGATACGGTTAGTAAGTTCTCCTATTTTACTCCGAAGATCTTCAAGTTCATCTTCTAATGCATATAAAAGATCTAATCCTTTTTGTTTTTCTACACTATTCTCGATTAATGATTGAAATGAATCAAGTCTTCTAGTTAAATCATCGATTAATTTGTTATTTGATATAATTCTAGGATTCTTTATCATTTCTGATAGATCTGCAACCTCGTCCGCTCTAAATTGAGAATTGTATGCGTTTTGCCAAGATTTTTGAACTGATAATGGAAATATATCAAAATCTAAATCAAAAAATTTGTTCTCTTCCTTAGAAAGATGAATATACATTGAATCCCAATGAATTGGAAATAAAAAATTTATTTTCTCAACCTCCTCAAATACAGATTGAATTTTTGGTCTCACACATTTTGTATATTTGTTAAGAGAATAATTTTTTAAATCTTGAATTGACACAGATGGTGATGCTCTTAAGTTAATATAATTTGTCGTACCTTTAGGAGGTATCCTTAAAAAATCTTTTAGAATATCTTCAATAAAGATCTCACCCCCTATTTTTTCTTGAACTATAGTTACAGGAAATTTACTAACACTAGCTTCTTTATTTATGTATTCCTCAAGTTTGTCATTTTCAATACATTCATTTATCTCATCATTAAGCGTGACAACTCCTTTGTTTAAATCTAAATATATTAATTCTATATAAAACATTTGAGCTAAAAGATAGTTCATAATATGAGCTCCTATATTAAATGCACTTAATAAATTTACTAAAGAATTATCAGTATGAATAAATTTCAAAAAAAAGATCTCAAGATTAGTCAATTTTTTACTTTTTCTTATAACCATTTCACATTTTTCCATACGTATTGGAATTACTAAATAATTATCTTTATCTTCAGTCTCTACCATTTTAGAAGGTCATCTCATCAAAATCAATTATTTTTCCTTCTTCTTGAATAAATTCCGCAACTTTAACAAATTTATCCATAAACCGATCTCGCTTATGATTCATACACATATTATAATTTCCTATTATAATTTCTATTTTTTTAGCCCTTGAAAGCATCACATTTAATCTCTCTGGATCAGGAACAAAACCCCATGCAATTTGCGCTATTTCTTTGCGATTACTCCTAACTAAAGAAATGATAACTAATTCAGCTTCTTGACCTTGAAATCCATCAATAGTGTAGCAAGACTCTTTAATATTTATTCCAGGCAAATTTTTTAAGGTATTTGGGAGATTGACTTGTAATATTTCCTTTTGTTCTTTATATGGTGTCAAAATAGCTACTTTGAAATTCTTATATTTAGTCGAAACTTTTACTGATTTCAATAAATCTATAACAAGACTAGCTTCTCCTAAGTTATAAATATCTGTACCTTTTCGCTGTTCATTAAACCTTTTATCTCCTTTCGTGTTAATCCAGATTAATTGTTCCCCTTTAAATTGATTTGGTTCTACTAAAAAATCATTACAATCTGAAATCTTTTGGTTAAAGTCTTCGTCATAAAAGATACTTGAAATCATTTTGCTAATTTTTGATGGTAATCTGTATTGATCCATTAAGGTATCACATGATTTTCTTTTATCTGCTAAATTATAAGATGGATTTATTCCTCTAAATCTTTCAAATATTGATTGGAATATTTTTAATTGATTCAATACAAGTTTTCTAAATTCTAAAAATTCAGATTCATTGAAATCTATATTATCTTGGTTTGCTTCTTCTGTTAAATCTAATTTTTCATTTAATATTTTCTCAATGTCATTGAAACGAAAAGGTGGTAATTGATTTTGATCTCCGATTAATACCCATTTATTTCCTAACTGTAATGGACGAAATAATTCTGAGGGATAAGTCTTCCCGGCCTCTTCAACAATTACTAAGTCAAAATTCGGTGAGGAAAACTCCAATTCTCTTAAATCAACAGCCATACTCGTACAAAATATTAGGTTAGCGCTTTCTCTAATAGTATCAACCCATTCTCGACTAGGTGCTCCCTTTTCCTCCTCTATGACTTCTGAGATATAATTTATGAGTTTGTTATATTTCTCATTCTCAGGTTTCCAGCTTGAAATATCATTCAACATTTTGATGGCAATCTGTTTTGGGAAATGCTTAAAAGCTATTGATTTTGGGGTATATTCTCTTTCCTTTTCAGTACTAATTAAGCGTACTAAAATTGGCTTGGGATTAATATCCAAATCTTGACACACCCTAAAAGTTTTATTTAATATATCATCTAAAGCAGCATGCTCCTTACTTGATATTAAAATTCTTTTAAAAGGATCTTTTTTAAGACTTAATTTTATTAATTCCTTTGCTGTCCAAGTTTTTCCAGTACCTGGAGGTCCTTGTAAAATAAAAATTGGAAATGTATAAAAAATAAATTTTACAATATCAGGATCTTTATCTCTAAGAAAATATTGATGTGATACTGCAGGATTTAGAATTGCATCGATTAAATAAGAATATTGCTCTAGGTTCTGAATAATCCAATATTTTCTTCTTAATAAATATAGAGTTGAATATAAATCCCAAAATCTTAAATATCCACTTTGAGGGGGATCTTTATTTTTTCTAATTTCCTGTAATTTAACAATAGTGTTAAGATCATCTTTTTCATCAATAATTTCGTGTATTTTCCATTTTCTTTTTTGCTTAAATTTTTGGCGTAACTCTGGATTATTAACCAATTCAACAGTCTTCTTTTGAGATTTTCTTAAAACTTCTGAGAATGATGACTGTTCTGAATTTTTATATATGTTTACGATTACATACCTTTTTTCTTCCGGTTCGACCTTAATCTCTTTAGAATCTTCAATTATCTCATATTCAAAAATATTTCTTTTCTCTATTTCTTCTTCAGCTTCAGTAATTAATTTTAGTGCTCTAAGCCAATTAAACTTTTCGCGTTCATACTCTGAAAGTCCAACATCTAAAGTTTTTATCTGTGATAAGGAAGTAGCAAAAATTTGATCCCATATTGAGTAAGCTCGTTCTCGATTGTCGTGCCAATATAATTTTTCAATGGTGCAAACCTTATGATCCGTTAAATTAAATTCTCTTTCTTCATTTTTATACAGGATTGCTATTTCAGCTAGATTTCTATTATTATAAGCTTTTCTAAATTTAAATTTTCCAATTTTTCCCATAGCCCATAATGGCCATTTCCAATTATTAGTTAGATAAAGAGTACAATTTTTCAATTCATCAATAAGAAATTCATTAGGCGCATCTCTAATACCTTGAATATTAATATCAATTTTTTTTGCAATTCCTCTTAAAAAATGACTATCAGTATCCAATCTAAAATATATTGGCATTTTTTTGTGAAAGGTAAACTTAAAACTTAGTTGTTTGACAAATTCTCTAATAGCTTCTGTAAAATCTTCTATACTCTCGAATCTTTGTTCTGGATCTATTTCAATTGCCTTTAAAATTATTTCCTTTTCTTTTTCTATCGCAGTCTCAGACTGGATTTGTTCGTATATTTCTTTATAATATTCGATTCTTTTGGTAAATTCTGAATTTAAATATTTCTCTATATTGAAGTCAAAAAATAAAAATGCTAAAACCAAACCAAATGAAAAAATATCGGATTTAAATGTCTCAACATCCAAACATTCAGGTGCTCTAAAAAAATGTAGATTATTTTGAATTATTTCCCTAGAAATATCATTTGAAACAAAATTGGATATTGAAAAAAGATATATACTCCAATTAAAATCACCTAACTTAAAAATATGACTCTCACCTTCGCTGAATGCATTCTCATCGAAATATACAGTATCTAAAGATATATTTCTATGTAATAGCCCAGCATTATGCAAAGATCTTAAACCTTCTGCTAATTTTAAAATACCTTCCCATAATTTCTTTTTTGAGAAATCTGATTTTTTCAATTCAATAAATTTATTTATTTCTTCATCATCATTTTCAGATAGTAATAAATTTCTTAAACTCTTACCTCCAGATTCTGTAACAAGGATAAAACACTTTTCTTCTGGATCATAAGCTCCATCAATTAATTTTATTAACGCCTTCCCTTCAAAAACATTTAGCGCTCTTTGATTAAGGGAAATTTCATAATGCCAAAGGTATTGAGCTAAGTCTTGCATATCGGAATCCTCATTAACAAATATCTTTTTTACAATTACTTCTTGGTTAATAACTGAATCTCTTGCCATAAAGTGTTTGATTTCAACTTTTCCAGAAAATGGTATAACAGATTGATTTGTTAATTCCTTCAAATCTCGATATCTAGACTTCCATGTATTAAATTTACTTGACATATTCATCATAATTAAAAAGTGATTTTAATCTTTTTATATAAGCATATATATTAATATTAGTATATTACTTTATCATTCTTTTAAAAATAGAAGAATGTGAAATTGTTTATTATTGGAAATTTAACACTATACATATATACTTTCATCAAATCATCTATTAGTTCCTCTGCTCGTTTAAACATAGATGTAATATTTTCAAAAATATTCATTAGGAGCATGTTTTTTTTATTAATATTATATAAACATTAGATAAATATACTTTATGAGTTTAGTACAAGTACTATTTGTCTTTAAACATTTAAATTTCATATAATCATCAGAAAATTATGATTTTAATATTCTTAGAGGCTTTATTTATATATGAACATAATCCCTGTCGTTTTGAAAATCTTTATTCAAATTTTTCTTAAACATATCAAATTCAGATTTTTCTGTTTTAAGTTTACTTATGTACTCTTTAAACGATCTAATGATCTCTTTTAAAAGATACTTTGGATTGATTATCATTATTAATCCTTCAATTTCGACCAATTTAGTGAAATCATCAGAGAATTGACTTGCTTTTTTGATACGTCCTTCATGTACAAGGCCATTGCGAAATTCTTCATAAAGTCGAGACGCAAAATCATTTAAAGAAATATCTTCATCATTCAAATCCTTAAAATAAAGTTTTACCCAATCTTTAAATCTTTCTCCTACCTTATCGAGACCTGTTTCAATTCTTGCTAGGAAATCTATTGTTATCAAACATATAGCCCCTGCCGCAAATGAGTAATTGCATTGATTTAAACATTTAGCTGGTTCTAAATAATATCCCTCTACTCGATCTCGAAAAGCTCTTATTAAATTATCTCGATCATCCCAGTTTAAATCAGTATATTTAAAATTAGGTGAAAAGTAAAGTTTTTCTTCAATCTTCATTCAAATTACCACAGTTTCTACATTTTGTTTTACTTACTCGATTTTTTTTCATGAACAGAAAGCTCCATCTTTAATTCAGATCCATTAGAACTTAATTACGAGTTATTTAGGTTTCTTTAAATTTTCTTTCTTTATTTATAATCTGATATATTTTGTGACTTTCTAATGCAGAAATCTCTCTTTTCATATCCTCTAATTTTTTAAAAAACTTATTTATTTCATTTTCATTTCTATGATTACTTATATTCTCATCTATAATATCAATTATTGATATAGGGATTAGAAACTCATCTGGAAAATAAGCGTTAATTATTAGAAAATTAAGCAGCAATTTTATTATTTCATTAGATTGAATCGTCAAACATTGAGATAAAAATACTATTCTTCTCAATTCTTTTGATGTTGGCTTAATTTTTAAGATCGGTAATATCGATAAGTAGCTAAAATGATAATTTAAATATCCGCCACTTAGATGTGTGTTCCAAAAAATGACTCTAAAATAAAAGTCTAGTAATATGGAATTAAAGAGAGCTAAAAAATAATAATTTGAAATATTCCCTAATTCTGAATCCTCCTTAAGTCTAAGTGCATAAATTTTACCTATATTCGCATAGTTTTTTCCTAACGCACAGATTAGATCTAATGCGACTTCTTTGATTAATAAAAGTTCACTGCTAAAAATATTCCATTTCTCATTTTTTATAATTAGATTTTTAGGATTCGTTTTTTTAGAAACTGATTTATGAAAATATAAAGGTCTTTCTGTACCAATTCTAAAAGGAGATATATCATTATTTGTGACATATAAAAAATAGTCATCACCAAGTTTTTCTCCAAGTTGATCTTTAACAAAAATTTTGTAATCTCCCCAGTTTGTAAAATGAAATTCGCGATAGGAACTAAGGAATTCTTCTCCAATCGTAGTGCATTTTAAATGAGAGTATATTTTATCGAATAAAACATAGGATTCCATATACAACGGAATATAAATTAAAAATTTGATATCAATTTTGTTATATCTCTCTTGTTCAACAAAAAATAATGAATTTCCTAATTGATTTATATCTCTATATCTTCCTATCGCAACCTTCCAATGTTCAATGGGTTCGCATTTTTTTATTGAAATAATAATTGGGTAAACAGCTGCATCCTTAAACACCTTTATCATTGATATATCGACGAGAATTTCTATTTGAAAATCGTTTAAAAAGTCTTTTCTTATCAACTCACCGTAATCTGTTGCCAAGAATTTATTCGATGTTATAAAGCTTAAATAAGTTTTTTTGTTATTTTTTAATAGCTCGAATCCTCTCTCAAAAAAAGGTATTAAGATGTCATAGATCTTATAAGCCCATTTATAATGATTTTTTAAATATTCTTTATAAATCTTATTATAAAGAATTTCCTTTTGATAGGGTTCTGTTCTCAGTCGTTCAGTTTTAGTAATGATTTGCTCTTCTAGACTTCTTATTTCGTTCTGATATTTCTCAATATAATCCTTAGATTTTAGCTTCTTTATTTTCTTTTTCTTTTTATCCAATTCTTTGGTAAGAGCCTGAATCTCTTGTTCTAAAGGAATTTTGGTTAAGAATTTTGTAGATATATAAGGAGGATTTCCTACGATTATATCAAACCCTTTAGGAAATACTTGTGGAAATTCGATGTACCAATGAAATGCCTTTAAATTTCTTAAGAAATCATGGGTAACTTCGTTTTTAAGTTTTATTTTCTTAATATCTTTCTTAAATACCTCCAAATAAAGAATATCAGCACTATCTACAATTAATTCGTTTAAATCTTCAATCAATTCTTTTAATAAAATCGTATTTGTATCGTGACTATACACATAAAGATCTAAGAGCAAGGTTTTCAACTTCTTTAAAGATTGAAAACTCACAGTCATTTTCTCAAACTCTTTTATAATTTCTTTATATTCTGGAATACTCTCGTCTAAGAAAGTTGCTTTTTTTATTTTATTAATAAACTTATAATTGATTGATTGAATATCTATCGTTGTAGTAGAACCTAAAAGAGTATTCCCTACTCTTAGATTATATTCTATATTGGGTAATGGTTTTAGCTCTTTAGAACCTTCTGAAATCCATAGCCATAGTCTTAATTGGCAGATTTGAATCGCTGAAAGTATAAGATCTACGCCAAATAGATTAGATTCCACAATATTCTGTTTTAATTTTGTTTTATCCACTTTTTTATGAAGGATTGTTAGAATTCTTTCATGTATTTCAAGTAAAAGATTACCCATAGCTAAGAGGAAAGCTCCAGAGCCAACACATATATCGCATACTTTCAGATTTATTATTACCTTCTCATATAAATTATTTAAAGTTGTTTCCTTTAACATGAATATTTCTTCGAAGTTTTCTAATAATTCTCCTTCTTTATAACCAATCGCCTTTAAATAATCGTTCATTCTTGCGATTAAATGTGGATAAAGAACACTTTCACACATAAAATCACAAATTATCGCGTGAGTATAGTATGATCCCGTACCCTTACGAAATTCAATAGTTTTTTCAAAAACATAACCCAGAACTTCACTATTTATTGAAGATCTATTTGCCCCATTTTCTATAAACGTATATTCCTCTAAAAAATCAAATATTATTAGTAAATAGTTCGGGTCTATCATTATGTTAGGATTGTCTTTTTCAATCACAGTAATCCTAAACAAACCTCCATTAAGAAATGGTATATTATCATATGCTTTAGGTAAATTAACTCTATTTTCTTTTCTTACAGATAAAGTTCTGAAAAAAAGATTGTTTAATTCTGTATGTATTAAATGATGAGGTACTTTTCGAAGATATGAAAAGATTTCTGGAAATAGATTCCAATCAACTAAGATTTTAATAAAGATTAACCTGTTAAATATTGTATAAATGAATTCTATTTTTTCCATCTCGTTTAATTTATCTGCGTATAGAAGATTTTCAAAAATGCTATCTTCGGGAAGAATTGTTATTTTCTCGTTTATGATACTTGTATATGTTCCACTATGAATTATCGCAGAAAATTGGTTATAAAACTGATCTGTGATTTTATTGATTTCGTCTAATTTAATTGATAATTCCTTTCCAAACACAATTTCAGAAAAATAAGAACATGCTTCCTCCACTGAAAGTTCTTTTTCTCGAACTTTTTTACCATCAAAATAGATCAAAATGAATTTATTTAGGTTAATTGCCATAGCATTGGCAACTGTTCCTATGGTAATATCGCTTATCCATTCTTTTGCTTGTTTTACTCCTATTTCAATATCCGTATTGTATGGTTCTAATTCAATATACAGGTTTTTCTCAGATCTGCGATGTTTAATTAATTGATAATCAGGATATCTGTATCGCTTCTCTTTAAAAAGATCATACCTTTCAACCCTAGTTTGAGTAATTATAGATTCACTGGGGATTTTAAGCAGAGTCAAGAGCTCGTCAAAAATATCTCCAACAAGATTCTCAGGTTTTTGTGGAATGGTCATCCATTCAGGTTTAATTTCTTTTCCTTCTTTGAGAATTTTATCCTGATACTGAATTTTAACTTTCTCTTTTATTTTAGAAACGAGATGCCCTTTATCGAATGTCATCTTTATAAGGAAACTAAGATCGGTTATATAATTAATATATTAAAATAATAATAAAAAATATTGATTTATCCATTAATTCATTAAGTTTAAGAATTTTTTCTTTAATTTTTCCTTTAAATATAATATATACAATATGAACAATATATATAACAATATACGGTTTCATGATTTTCCAAACGATCTAGCTCCATAAAATTAGTCAGTAATTAAATCAAAAATTTTCCTTTATATAGATCTATTTTATATACATATTAACTGAATAAAAAAAAAGAGGAATTTGAGATTACTAATAAAAAGGTTAGTGTAAAAAGTGGAAATCTATTTTGTACTAATGATCCGAGAACAGGGATTCGTGATAATAATTGTAGTACTGAACAATTTGCATTTGATGAAAATGATAATATATCCTCAAGAATTATTCTCAAAAAATATCCTCAAGAAAATGTTCATATATTAGAGGATTTTAGTTCAATTCTACAAGAACTTAAAAGTAAATACAAAAATCAGAAAATAAC
>JAHLWJ010000668.1 GCA_019057975.1 Promethearchaeota archaeon
TAACCATTCTTTAAATGCTATAGTCGCTTTACCATGCCATATTGCCTTTTTATTAGGAAAAACTTTCTCAAATTCTACTATATCTTCATTTGTGTAACTCACTAAACCTGGTGTATCTGTTAATTCTTTTTTTTCCTCTAAATCTATTGAAATCTCATAATGTTCTCCTGTAACTTCTTCTAAAGCTGTCATTATTTCTTCAAGATCTTCTTTTTTCCTTTCTATTACAGGAACCTTTTCAAGAATTTTTTCTTCAGTTAATTCTTCTTCAGCTTCTTTTTTTGCTTTTTCATATACTTTTCTTTTTTCTAATTTCTCTCTCCTTATTTTCTTTATTTCCTCTATGATTTCCTGATAATTATCTTTAAAATATTTTAAACTAACATTGATAAGATCTGAAACACCTTCCCATTTCTCTTGTTTAACTATATTTTCTGCCCAATAGAATAAATCTAAATTCAAATCAATTGTTATAGGTTTTCCCTCAGAATCTATGGCTCCAGTCAACCAACTTATGATATTCGCAATCAAAATATCATTATCGAAGGCATTAAAACCGTATTCTCTTGCAAGAGAAGAAAAGATACTTAAATTGCCAAATCCAACAACTTTTCCAGCATAATATTCAGCCGCTACTAATAATGGAATTTTAGGACTATCTTCCTCAATCCAATCTTCTCCATTATAAATCCGATGCCAACAATTTAATCCAGAGATTACTATACCATCAACTTTTATATTTTTCTCATCTTCAAGAAAATCTAAAATCTGGGTAGAACATGAACTTGAAAAGACGATTTTTTTTATCTGTTCTGTTATTACATGAGGTTTAAAATTTGATATGAGTGGTCTTTTTTGAAGGGTTACATAATTCACTGAATCATTAACCTCATCTGGTGCAAACTCAAACCCAAAATTTCGTGTTAATTCATTCAAATTTGTATTATTTCCATAATCTCCACCACTAGAGCTGGTTATTAAAAGACTTCCTCCACCTTTTACATATTTTTTAAGATTTTTGATTTCATTAGTCTTTAAGTTTGTATTTTTTGGTGTTGAAATTATAATGGTTCTATATTTTCTTAATTCAGTAATAGAATTAAATCCAGATTCAATTTTGCCAATTTTATAACCAGAAGTAAATAAAAATTGTGTAAATTCAGTAAAACTAGAGGCTTCTAGTGTTAAAATATTACCATGGCTATAATCAAGACCAATTATTGCTTCTCCTTTCAAGTTTTTTCATTTCCTTTAATATTGAATTGTATAAAAAGAAAAAATCTCTTTTTTTATCCCTTATAAGATATATTTCTCCGATTCCATAAATAAAATTATCTAATTTTTTAGTACAAATATATCTAAAACAGTATGATATAAATATGGACCGTAGCTTTTGACAAACCTATGTGAATTTAATTCACAGTTGTATCCTTCATTAAGTGCAATTTCTTTAAATTCTTCAAATAGAGCAATAAAATTATTTTTCTCTACTACCCCTTCGTAATGAAATATCGTGCCTTTATCTTTTACTAAAGATAAAGCTTCTTCTATATAATCCTTAGGTGCAGGAAAGACACCCATGATTATTCTGTCAGCTCTGATTCCAGATTCACTAAACTTTACAACTTCAACCTTACAATCCCCTTTAATTGGCACAATTTTTTGTTCTAGATGATTTAGTTTTATATTTTCCTCTAAATATTTATATGATTCAGGATTCATCTCAATACTATATATTCTTTCTACAGTAGAATGTTTTGCTATAGGCAGTGAAAAATATCCTATTCCGGCAAACATATCAACAATAACCTCTCCACTTTTAACTAATGTTGCGAGATATTTCCTTTCATTGAGATTTCCCTTACTAAACATAATTTTTGTAATATCAAATCGATAAATTACATCATGTTCCTTATGTTCGACTATTGGGTTATTTTCTCCAACGATCAACTCAATTTTTTCTGGTTTTCTAAAAGATCCTACTATTCGACCTCGATTTAGATAAATTGATTTAATTTTGGGGAATAATTCTAAGCAAGCTCCTCCAATCTCTTTTTTTTTCTCATTTAATTTTGGATTAAGCTTTAAAATTATGATTTTTCCTAAAGTTTGAAATCCACGTGGAAGTACAGAAAGTTCTTCTTCAGATAATTTATCTTTTAAATGTTCCTTTAGCTTTTCTTTAAATCCCATAATATAATTTAAATCTTTATCTAAATGTTATATTGAATATAGCTATACATCTTTATTAGTAATCAATTCTAAAAAAGTATATTTTTTCAGACTTTTTATTAATCTCACACAATAACTCAATTTGATATCTTTTTTTCTTCAAAAATGTAAATTACATTGACACGAACTAATAGCAAATCAAGTTAAATTATTATACTATAGTAAATCAATCATTATATACTAATAACAAATTTATCTAAAAATAATAATATCGAAAAAGCATTCGTTTAAGAAGTGAAAAAAAATGACAAGCTTAGATGATTTTATAGTTGACGAGAATAAAGTATGGTT
>JAHLWJ010000669.1 GCA_019057975.1 Promethearchaeota archaeon
CTTATACAAGATTTTGTTGGGATGATAGAGAAAATTAATTCTAAAACGATTTCAAGAGAAGATATTGAAAAGTTTGAGAAGCAGCTTACTAGTCTTAAAGAGCGCATTATCTAAGTAGGAAACGAGATCGTTCGTTAATCTTTTTAAATTAGCAAATCTTCTTATAAGAGCATGGATCCAAGATTTTATGACGATATTACTGAATTTTATAAAGTAGCATATCCTTTTCTGTTGGAACATGAGGCAGAAAATAATCTCCCGTTAGCTATTCTTATTTCTCTAAAAAAAAACATAGAAGTATATGGAGAAGAGAAGCCTCTTTTATTTTCGCTAACTGACGCTAAAAGTATAAAGTTGATAGCCATAAGAACGCCACCACACGATCTAATAATATCCTACACTGATGATTTAAGCACAATTGATGTGCTTACTGAAGAGCTCACAGAGCGGAGTGAAGAATTGCCAGGAGTGCTAAGTTTTAAAGGTGCAGCAGATAAATTTGCCGAGCAATGGTGTGAAAAAAATTCTTTAAATTGTAATTTGTTTCGGAAAGAGAGGATATATAAGTTGGTAAAAGTTTCAGAAGAAACCCTTGGACACAGAAAATTTTCCGTTGCTCTAAAAGTTCACCAAGAATTAGTGTTCCAATGGGTGGATGAAATGATGAAGGAGGCATTAATTAATACAACTGAAGCCGATATTCAAAGAATGATTGAAATTTTAAGAGAAGAATTTGAACTGGATAAAAGCCGCATGTTTTTACTATTTGAAAATAACGAACCCATTTCAATGGCGAGGGAAGCAGGCAAAACTCCGAACGGTGTTTTTGTGAACTTTGTTTATACTCCAATTCCTTTGAGAAGAAAAGGATATGCGACTGAATGCGTGGCAAAACTAAGTAACCACCTTTTAGAAGCAGGGAATAAGTATTGCTTTCTTTTTACAGATTTGAGTAATCCAACCTCAAATAGCATATATCAAAAGATAGGATACAAACCAGTAATTGATGAAAACCACTATAAATTCTCGGAAAAATGATTAAAGATCTGGTTTGAGGAATATTAAGTGATTCGATAAAAGCACTAAATCTTATATCTCCTTTTAATAAAAAATTATAATAATCCAAGAATTCATAGAGAATAATAGTGAATTCGTTGAAAAAGAAGGACCTAAAGAAATCGCTGAATCTTAAGAAAACTTTTGTTTCTATTAATAATCATTTATATGGGAAATTAAAATATGCTGATACAGACACTCGAGCACGTTCAAAAGAAATAATTAATCTTTTATTGTGTAAATTAGTTGATGAAATAAATAAGTCTCCAGAAGATGAAATGGACATTTATATAAGAGAAGAAGAGACAGAAGAAGAGCTACTTGAGCGGATTCAAACCTTTTTTCAACTGAATGTTAAAAAGAAATATCCTGATATAATGGGAGAAAACGAGCAAATAACTTTGAATAAGGATTTGCTATTCATAATCATTAAAGAACTGGAGCACATTTCACTTCTTGAATCGTCTAAAGATATTTTAAGCGATGCATTTGAAATTTTTGTAAGTAAAATGTTAAAGGATGAAGGTGGGCAATTCTTTACTCCTCCTAATATCGCAAAATTTATGGTAAATTATTTAGATCCTGAAGAAGACTCAAAAGTATTAGATCCTGCATGTGGACATGGTGGATTTCTTCTTGAAACAAAGGATTTGTTATGGTCCAAGATAGATAATGAGCAGAAAAAAGTAAAAATAATTTCTAACTTACATGGCATAGATAAAGACTTATTCTTAGCAAGAATCTGTAAATTATACTTAGAAATCTTAAGCAGTGGCAAATCTAATGTATTCTGTGAAGATTCATTAGATCCTCTTAGTTATAGGGAACAAGCAAAAAAAATAATAAAAAACAATTATTTTGATTCTATACTAACTAATCCCCCATTTGGGGCAAAAATTCCGATAAATAATAAAGAAGTATTAAATGAATACGAATTCGGGCATATCTGGAAGAAAATTGACGGAAATTGGCAAAAACAAGAGAAGATTGTTAAACAACAACCCCCACAGATATTATTTATTGAAAGATGTGTTCAACTCCTTAAGGATGGTGGAAAATTAGGAATTGTTTTGCCTGAAGGTATTTTTGGAAACCCCTCAGATAGATATATATGGGATTTTCTTAAATCAAATGGTAAAATTTTAGGAATTGTATCATTAGATCAAAATACTTTTCAACCCTATACTTGTAATAAAACTTCTATCTTGTTCTTTCAAAAGTTAAAGGATATTCCAGATGATTATAAGATTGATTTTGCTATAATCAATAATGTGGGGCACGATAAGGACGGGAAAACTCAATATGTTTTGAATAAAGATGGAACTAAGAAATTAGATAAGGATAAAAATCCTATTATAAATGATGATTTAATCGAACTCCACATGAAATTAAGGAATGCAGAAGATTTTAGCTACCAAAAGGAGCAAAAACTCTTTAAAATTAATTTTAGTCAGATTAAAAATAGT
>JAHLWJ010000670.1 GCA_019057975.1 Promethearchaeota archaeon
CTTCAGGTCCAAAATTTTCTCCTCGCGTTCTACTAAACGCACTATAAACATCGCCTGAAAGAGCGTCTTTGACTTTACCATACCTTAATCCATCATACCTTGCTAAATTTGAGCTTGCTTCGCACATACACAATAAATAATATGTAGCAATTGTGTATTCTAGATGAGGAATTGAAACCTCAACTATAGTTACTCCTAAACTTTCCAATTTCTCGATTGATTGATTTATCACCTTCTTCACTTCGTTATCAATCGCTTCTCCAAAAAATTCTTTTGGAATTCCAAGTACTTTTTTTTCAATTGGTTTTTTTAATTCTTCCGTATATTTATCAACTTTAATATCTACTGATGTAGAGTCGAGGGGGTCTTTGCCTGATATGATCTCAAGGATTAATGCTGAATCATAGACACATTTTGTAATTGGACCAATTTGATCTAATGAATTTGCGAATGCTATTAATCCATAACGAGAAACTCTTCCATAGGTAGGTTTTAACCCTACAACTCCGCAAAATGCTGCGGGACATCTAATACTCCCTCCCGTATCGCTTCCTAAAGCAAAAATAGCTTGCCCTGAGGCAACAGCGGCAGCAGATCCTCCGCTCGATCCCCCAGGAACCCTTGTTAAATCCCAAGGATTATAAGTAGGTCCATAACAACTATTTTCTGTGGATCCTCCCATTGCAAACTCGTCCATATTTGTATTGCCAATATGTATTGCCCCTTCTTTTATTAGGCGATCAATAACGAATGCATTGTAAGGAGGACGAAATCCTTCCAATATTTTTGAGCCACAGGTCGTTGGAAACCCATTTACACAGATTAAATCTTTATTTGCTAAGGGTAATCCAAAAAGCTTTCCTATTTTTTTTCCCTTCTTTAAATTTTCATCATATGTTTTTGCTTTTTCTGAACTCTTTTCTTTATCGAGATTAACAAATGAGTGTAGTTTAGACTCAACTTCTTCTATTCTCTTATAACATGATTCAAGAATATCTTGTATTTTAATGTCTCTATCTTTAATCTTTTCGATTAATTCATATCCCATGTATTCATAAAGCTTCATTGACACCAAATCACTAAAAGAGAATCAATAAGGAACAGTTAATACTTATTTCTTAAACTTATAAATTCGAGTACACTAAAAACTTTACTCATTTTTCATCCAATTCATTTGCTATTTCTTTCCTTAAAGTTTAAATCCATAATTATCTATTTTCTATATTGATTTAGTAAAATGAAATCTCAAATTAAATTAGAAGGTGATCTATATAACAATAATAAATTCTGAAGGTAAATTTAATGATAATTATTATCTTATAGATGGAATGACAATGGGATTACCCAAATTTCTTTCAATTTATATAATTGAAAACAACGGTATGCGATTAATGATTGATGTTGGAGAAACATCAAAAGCCCGAACAGTCATAAAAAAACTTAAAGATTTTGGCCTATACCCTATTCATAAGATTGTTTTAACTCATTCTCATTGGGATCACGCTCAAGGACTTTCGAAAATTACCAAACTGATGAAAGATTTGGATGTAGAAGTAATGGCTTCAGAAAGTGCGATTGATAACTTAAGACATCCAGAAAAAATGATTGATGGATTTGAGGGACTCAATACAAATCCTTTTGAAGATGATGTAATCCCCCTAAAGGAAGGCGATATAATTGATCTAAATGGATTAGAATTAGAGATTATGAATTTTTTTGGACATACTATGGATTCTATTGCGTTATTTGACGAATCAAATAGAAATATTTTTATCGGAGATGCAGTCAGTATGAGATTAGATCAAGATGCCTTTTATATCCCTCTCATGCCACCTAACTTTCAAGAAAAGGATCTCATTAGTTCTTTTAAGAAATTACGAAATATGAAAAATAGGTTGAGTTCTATCTCTTTGGCCCATTTTGGAGTATGGAAAGATGCCCATTTTGAACAAATATTGAATGAAATGGAAGAACTATATTTTAAAATAAAGAACTCCTTAATCGAATGGTATAAGGAAAATAATTCGATTAATATTATTACAAGTAAATATATCAATACCTTAATGCCTAATTCAAAATTTTGGAATGAGAAAATTTTTGAATTTATAGTTGGTATGATGATAAACGGATTAAAATTGAGTGGATTTATAGAAGGATAATCAATATCGCTTTAATCAATAATTTTTTTTTCTTTTTCACTGTAATTTCTGATATACGGTTTATAATTCTAAGATTAGGGAGATTTTCTTAGCATAGTTCTTGGGAAAGGAATTGCGTCTTTAATATTATCCAAACCGCACATCCATTGGACGACACGTTCCACTCCTAAACCGTAACCCGAATGAGGAACGCTGCCATAACTTCTCAATGCAAAATACCAACTATAATTCTCAGGGTCTTCACCATCAGCTTCCAATCTTCTTTTCATGTCTTCAACTAATAAACTTCTTTCCGACCCCCCTATAATTTCACAATAGCCTTCTGGAGCTAACATGTCGAAACA
>JAHLWJ010000671.1 GCA_019057975.1 Promethearchaeota archaeon
ATGGTTAAGATCGAAGTATCTGAAATTTTTTTATCAACTGGAGCTTTGCCATCTCCATATATATGATATAATCCAGTTCTTCGTGCTATCTCCAAAAAACTACGAAAAATATCCTTTTCCTGATCAATCAATGCGCAAGTTTTATAAATTAAAGGATTCCACAGATTTAACTCATGTTGAGGTTCATACCATAATTTTTCTTGTTTTAGAATCTGGATAAAATCTTCATTGTCGATTATTTCTTTAAGATCTATTTTATTTAGCATAACTATAAACGGAATTTCTTTGATGAGTTTACCTTTTGTTATTTTTTTTAATTCTAACAGGAATTCAATATTATCTTCAAAAAATTTAATTTGGGAATCAACCACAAAAATTACAGCATCAGTTTCGGCATCAAGCTTATTAAAAACTTTAGTTCTTAATGAACTGAAACCTTTTTGACCTGCTACTGTATATACTCTATAATATACCTTCCTCTTTTTAGTTGATTGAAAAATTCCTCGATCAAAATAAAGCGTCGCACCACTTCTCCTATCGATTTTTTGTAAATCACTTACAGGAATTATTTCTCTCTTACCATCCTTAGTTAAATCGTAAAGAGTTTCTAAAATAGTAGTTTTTCCTGATCCCGCCATACCATAGTATACAATCTTAAGAAAGATGTTACCATCTTTGTATTGAACCATTCAATAATCTCCAGATCTTAAAGTAAATTTCACTCGAAAAAATATGCCTAAAGAATATATAAAACTTTTCAAAATTAAAGATTTTGTACCTTAAAATTATTTTTTCAAATACAATATCTTTTTTACAATGAAGGATGATTTTCAAATAGAATAAGAAATTATTTTATAAATTGAAAAATATCGAAATCATGGATATAGATTCTGACTCTGACTGGAATTGGGATTTTTACAAAGAACTTGTAGAAGACGTAGAGGAAAATAGAAATATTATTGCTTGTTCCAATTGTGGAAAATGCGTAGGAGATTGCCCCGCTGCTAAAGTATCGAATTTTAACATAAGGAATATTATCAGAAAAGTACTTCGAGGGGATAAAAGTGTTTTGAAAGATTCTGATATCTGGTATTGTTATTTGTGTGAACGCTGTAAAAGAGTTTGCCCAAAAGACAATATAAATATTCCACTACTCATAATTAATTTGAGGAATGAAAGCTTCAAAAAGGGATTTGGACCACGTTATAATGATTTATCGAAATTTGTTGAAATGTCTGAGCGTTTTTTGACAACAGGAGTAGTGGTTGAAGAACCATTAGGGGAACCGCTTTCAAAAGAAAGGATTGATGAATTAATTGAAATATGTAATTTTGCTCGAATAAAATATGTGTTTAAGGCAAGTAATATCAATAAGAATAAGAATAAAAAGAAAAAGACAAAAAAATCTTAATTTAATCAACTTATCATGATTGAAAGCAATCTATCTTTAGATTTAGATGAAATAGAGAGAATTCATTCAGGTAGTCCCTTAGAATTTTTCAAGGGTAAGAAACTCTGTTTATTTAAAGCATGTCTAGAAAAATATTTTCCTGGAGTTCGTTTTGGCATTGAAGATTTGTTATTTGAATTAAATCTAGATGTAAATACGTGTACTAATCAATCATGTTGCAGTGGTACTTTTTTTCAAAGAAATCTAATTACAAGAGCTCAATTTGCTGCAATTAATGAGAGAAATCTAAATGAAATGAATCAATTAGCGGATATTGTATTTTTTAGTTGCAATGGGTGTTATAACAGTCTTCTAAGAGGGAGAGAATTTTTAAAAACTCCCGAGGTAAAGAAAAAAACTGAAGAAATTCTAAATAGATTAAAAGAAAAGGGAATTGGTAAAAATTATCCGGGTAAATATGAAATTTTGGATGATTTTAACCTTAAATTAGTACATGATTTAGATTTCTTGTATTTAATTAGAAATGATTTGCTTAACTCTTTAAAGTATGATTTGAAAAATCTCAAGGTAGCTATTCATTATGGATGCCACTACTTAAATTTATCGAGAGATAAAAGAAGTATCGAACCATATTTAAAGGATAAAACTAAATTAGACGATTTGGTAAAATTATTTGGTGGAAATCCCGTAGAATATCAAGAAAAAGAAAGTTGCTGTGGATGGGGTGCTTCACAAGTATTAATTAATCCCAAAGAGGCCCTTAAAATAACTTTCAACAAATTGAAGAGTGCAGAAACAGTAGGCGCTGACTTTATGGTAACTCCCTGTCCAACCTGTTTATATACATTGAGTAAACCTGAATATCGAGAAAAAATGAATAAAAGGTTTGGAGAAAAATTAGATATTCCAACTATCCACCTGAACGAGCTAATTGCCATATTACGAGGTTGTGAAGAAGATCGTTGTATTTCTATTAAGCAAAAAACGCCTCGAATAGAGGAAATTTTTGATATAATAACAGAAGAATAAAAAAAATTTAATTGAATTTTTAAAATGGGGGCTCTATTATAATTAATGAAATATAAATATAAA
>JAHLWJ010000672.1 GCA_019057975.1 Promethearchaeota archaeon
TCTTTGGCGTTACATCCAAATTATCTATAAGATCGTCATATTCAATAGGCTTAACTTTATCGTGAATATGTTCCAAAGCTATACCACGAGCTTGTAAATCAGGTATCATCGCATACACGGTTATGTTCATACCGAGCAGTTCTTCCATTTTTTTCGGAATTTTACCTTTATTGTTAATCCCAATTACTCCATCGTGGATTAATATTATTCCAATCTGAGAACCTTTTTTCATTTGCGCTTTTAATATCGGTAATAAGCGCTCTAAATGCGTCCCTGTCATTTCGCTATATCCAAATAAATACAATACTTTTCTATTTTCGTACATTTTTTATTCTCCTCCTCCATTAAAATCTAAAACTTGTATCGGCGTTATCAATTAAATCGACAACTTCATCGATTGTGATAATCTTCAAATTTTCGTACTCAACCAAGTCATCAACATTCATCCCAGCATCTTGTAAAGCTTGATCTACTATATAAAGCTCTAGGTCCGATAAGTCTGCGATTTCCATAACCTCGTCCAGTGAGTCCATTCCAATCGCTTCAGGTTTTGCGTTCTTGTTGAGTAAATACACAGCATCTCCTGTAAACACGATTTGACAGTTAATATATTCTCCAAGTGCTACAAATCCCGAGCCGATGCGAATTGCTTCAAGAGCAGAATTTTTGCCCATAGGTGATTGATCAGTTATAATTACTACAGATTCTACCATTTTACTCAGCCTCCCGCTCCAAATACAATTATTTTGTCTGATTCTATAGCCCAGTTTGAAAAGTCGCCTAATCCCTCTTCTGTTGCTCCTTTAATGAAATTAGATTCATTTAATCCCGTTAAACTTACCCAAGTTGAACAACCTGCTACCGGAATGTTATTTTCAATTGTAAATTTTTCTAATTTTTTAGGAACATCTCTTATAGACGTACCACAACTAATATCTCCCTTAATGTTGTAAACGCCGGTTCCAAAGAAAAAAAATCCCTTAATTGTGTGTCCCTTCTTTATCAAAGATTTACACATTTCAATTAACGAGTCACTTGCTTCAAATTTATAAGGTTCAGTACTAATAAAGAATGAATACGTTGTCATTATTAACCCCTTTTCTCGTAAGTTTAAGGTTTAAGCTTTTTGGATCATAAAAGTTATTTGTTCGCCATCTTCTTTTGTTTCGAGTATCTTATCACCAATCTTATTTATAAGAGCAGGCACGTCCTTTAGGGCTCCTCTATCGTCGGTAATCAACTCGAGAGTTTGCCCTGAACTCATTTTCTTTAACTCCTTTTTTGTCATGAGCACAGGCATAGGACACTTTTTTCCTAATGTGTTAAGTGTTAAATCAACCATTTTTCACACTTCCTTAGCTTTTTTCTCAGTTTTTTTATTGATATCACATACATATGATCATTTCATGATATCATTAAGTTTACAAATTATAAATCTTATTTAAATTTTAACCTTCCTTTATAAAGGGGGTTATGATTTGTAAACTTTTATTTATAAAGAGGGGTAAAAATTTAAATTGTAGATAATCTTATTTTAAATAAAGTTGTTAAAAAGCAATTATTCTAATAATAACGAAATTTAACTTCTTTGTTAAAATAAAAAGAGACTGGTAGTTATGGCAAGCATGCCCAAATTGGTCGCATTGGATGATACAGATAAGGAAATTTTGCGTATTTTACAATTAAATGCAAAAACATCACTTCGCGATATTGAGGAACAAGTTGAAATAAGCACTACATCAATTAAAAAAAGAATTGATCGATTAATAGAAAAACAAGTGATTAAACAATATATTGCTCTAATTGATTGCCGACATTTAGGTTATCGCGAAATGGTCATGGCTTCCCTTAGGGTTAATTCGTCTCATCCACTAGAACGGGTTAAAGAACAAATTGAAACAATGGAAAGAATAAAGTTTGCGTACGTTATAACAGGCGATTATCCTATTTTTGTTATGGCAAAATGTCTTGATCATAGCGATTCGATGGAGATTATCGAGAATTTGAGGAATATTCCCGGCGTAGAAGAAGTCAAAACTCAAATTGTATTAGATAAAATCAAGGAAGACCCTTCCGTAATTATCCCTGAATAGTAAAATATTGAATTTTTGGTATTCCGAACAAAATAATTTCGTCTTTAAAATTTTATTCTATAAATTTGGTTCATATTTAATAGATTCTTTACTATTATAAACACAGGCAACATAAGAAAATATAAAAGTTGGTATCATTATTTAGATAGTGAGATATTATGACTTCAAATCTTAAGGAAGAGATTATAGAACTGATAAAAAAATTGCCAGAAAATGCTACAATAGATGATATTATGTATCATCTTTATGTAAAAAAAAAAATCATCGCAGGTATTGAAGAAATTGAGCTAGGTAGAGTAGTCCCTCATGAACAAGTCATGGAAAATGCTAAAAAGAGATTGGAACAATGGCTGAAATAGAATGGTCATTAAAAGCAGAAAATGATTTGAATGAAGTTATTGATTATAT
>JAHLWJ010000152.1 GCA_019057975.1 Promethearchaeota archaeon
GTAAATTGTCGATTTTCTTCAAGATCGATCGAAATTTTTTCAATTCTTAATTTTTTTCCAAATAATGAAATATTAATTCTCTTTAGCATTCCTTCAACTGGGAGGCAAGGTGCGCAGTGGTTTGACGAAAAGAACAAAATCTTCGGATAGCCTTGATTAATATCATCGTACATTTTTTAGGCTTCTTTGTATTTATGATATAAATTTTTAATTATTGCTTGAAAGGCTTGAAACACACCTTGTCCGGTCTTAGCAGATGTCTTGTAATATCCAAGAAAATCCTTTTCTTTCACTATATTTTCAACCTTCTCATCATCTACCTCATTTTCGTCAACCAAATCGGTTTTATTGCCGAATAAAACAATGGGGAGTTCTCCAGTATAGCTTTTAATATCCTCATACCAATCGTGAATATGATTAAAACTATCGTCGTCCGTGTGGCTGAATACTATTATAGCGGCTTTTGAGCCTTTATAAAACGTCGGTCTCATGAAATCAAATTCTCTTTGACCTGCAATATCCCAAAAAAATAGTTTGCAATTGTTTCCTTCAATTTCCTCATCGTATTTCGAAAATTGCGCTCCCAAAGTTTTAATATAATCTTTTTTAAAGCTACCTTGAGTATACTTTTTAATTAGGCTCGTCTTTCCAACGGCTCCATCGCCGATGACAATGATCGTCGTCGATTAATCATCGAAGACAGTAATCTTAAAGACAAAACCTTTAGCATCATTATTTTTTCCCATTTAATTCACTCCGTAGAATTTTATTAAGATTTTTTCCGTTATTTATGCAATAATTTCAAAATTATTAGATAATATTTTTTATTTATTTTTATTTGTTATTAATTTATATTAATAATAATAACTCGTTTTAAATGTTTACATCGAGATAGATGGCTCAAAATTTAGATGATATGCAATTTTGCACGAATTGTAAAATGAATGTATTCCCTTCCAGACCTAAATTCAATATTAAAATATTTGGATTTTTTGTTGTATTGATTTCCGTAATAGTAATTCCACTTACAATCATATCAATTCCAATTTTATCCGGACTTTATATATTTCTATTCTTAATGTGGGGCTTCATGCTTTTAAACCCATATCTGATATATTATAGTGCTAAAAAAAAGCAATTTTGTCCAAGATGTTATCAAAAAGTTATTGAGAAAAATTTGGATTATTATCCATTTGGAGATAAAGAACCTGAAGTTTATAAGCTTATAGCCCCTTCAAAAAGATCAATTAATTGGCATTGCCCTTATTGTGGAAATTCCTTGATTGAAGGAGCAAGATTTTGCAAGTCATGTGGGAAAAAATTTGAGATTCAAAGATGATTGAAAAAATAGTTATTTTAGAAAGGATAGATAAAATCATTAAAACCTACACCGCAAAGAGCTTAAAGATTGCCATTGCGGAGTCGTGTACAGGAGGATATGTTTCACACATGTTCACAAATATTCCTGGAGCCTCTAAAGTGTTTGAAAGAGGAATTGTTTGTTATAGCAATCAAGCAAAAATAGATTTACTGAATGTAGAACGTAAATCCCTTGAAATTCACGGTGCTGTATCTGAAAATGTTGTAAAACAATTAGCCTATAATATAAGAACACTATCAAATGTTGATATAGGGATTGGTATTAGTGGCATTGCTGGACCAACAGGCGGCACTCCTGAAAAACCCGTTGGCACAGTCTATATTGGATTCTCAACGGAAGAAGAAACCCAAGCTAATAGATTTGATTTTAATGCAGATAGGATATTATTTAAAAAATTGGTTTTAGAGAAAATTATAGAACATTTAGAGCAACTAGTGAAAATAAACTAAAATATTAACGATTAAAATATTTTAAGCCATTTTAAATTAATTTTCCATTTTCCATTATAGTTCTTTTAGTGCCGTCTTTATATTCTACAGTAATATTTGCGTTTGGAGCAGTAACAAAGTCCCAATGCATTTGAGAGGTTGAAGTTCCACCGAAGGATTTATTAAACCCAAACGCAACATGAACACTTCCATTTATTTTTTCATCTGTAAGAATATATCCAATAGCTTTTGTAATTACAGGATTACATCCTATACCGAGTTCTCCAACGTTATAAGTCCTAAGTTCAGGAACATTATTAGCAATATCTATCTGTTCACGTTGTTTAAATGCCTCAGTTAGAATATCTAAATTAGAGTCGGCAGTGACTTTATCTAGTAATAGTTTTCCATCTTTAAAAGGCAATTCTACGTTTTTCACAAATTTATGAGTGTATCTTTCTTTAGTCAAAGGACAAAAAATCTTTCCTTCTCCTTGAGTCTCTATAGGAGCGAAAAAGACTTCACCCGCTGGCAGATTTCCTCCTAGATCACCTAAAGCTATTTGTTCTTCTGATAAAATTCCGTCATCAAGTATCTTTACTCTATTGTCGATCGAAACCCAGAAATCTGTACCATAACTATCGCTCACATACACTTTTTTTGCATTTTCAAACTTATCTCCTAAATTTTTCACTAATCTTGTGAACTCTTCGGTGGGAATGCACATTCCATCTACAATGAATTTTTCAAATAAATTATAATCGATATTAAAAAATTTAGCTGCTTTTTTCGAAGGCCAGGCGGCATAACACCATTTCTTACCAGGAGCATATTCCTCTTTAAAACCATAGAGTATATTCCTAATAGGTGCTATTGATTTTTGATAGGCCTCAAGTTTTTCTTTTGGAGCTTTATTCCGAATAGAGGGATCTTCAAGATGTTCTATTGCGATGTAGGCATCGATATTCTCTATTAATTTCAAATAATGCAGAGGTGTTTTTTCAATAATATTAGCCTTTATTAAATCATCCGTAAAAATTGACTCATCAAAATAATCACTTGTAGATGTGATATGGGGGATCCCACCCTTTCTTAGAATACTTAATCCTATTTCTTCTAGCAATTCATGAGTATAAAAACCACCTTTTATAAGAACATACTCGCCCTCTTCTTTTATATTAATACTTCTAGCAATATTTTCTGCGCAAGTTTTAATTTTTTGTTTATCAATCATAGTTTTAAGAATAATACAATGATAAAAAATCTTTTAATTCGAACTTATTCAAATCGAATGCTGATTTAAAATTCTAAAATTAGCTCAATGGCAAAGAGTTTATTAAAATTAGTTGTTAATATTTAAGTATTGAAAACAATATTTTTTTGCCAAAATTTCTTACAATTAAAATTAGATAACTACTATTATTCAAGAT
The DNA here is from genome assembly GCA_019057975.1 of Promethearchaeota archaeon. Next base: position 3,240 of record JAHLWJ010000152.1, read on the forward strand.
GGTCGTTCGAGAAGCTGGAATAATGTTCAGGGGTTTTACGTTAGTAAAGAAAACTTTTCATAAGACCGATAAAGGAAAAATTGATATAGATCTGCGAAGTGGGCTATTAGATGCTATTATGTCTTTTGCAGAATCCGCGTTTGCGGAGAGTTCAATTGAATATTTTCAAGGTAAGAAATTTATTATTGTATTTACTAAGGAACAAATCATGTCCAATGATGGCATAGAACCTGAAAATTTAACATCCTATGCTATTCTGGACAGAGAGAAAAAAATAGAAAAGTATATCCATAAGATAATCCAACCTTTATTAAAAAACGTAGTAAATGAATTTATCTCCTTAAATATGGGGAAGAATTTATCAGAAGTTTCTCAATTTAGGGATTTTAAACAGAACCTTGATAAACTCTACGGTTCTGACACGCAGACAGTAGAGCAGAAACTCAGAGGGGTTTTTTCATAAAAACATTATTAATTTAAACAGCCTTAAAACTATATCTTCTTTTTCCTTTGTGATTCCTTAAGAAACCATAAGATTATTGGTAGTGCTATTGTAGCATCTGATATGACCGTTGAATATTTTGCATTTTCATTTATTTTCCCCCAGGAGATAGCTTCTCTTAATGTAGCTCCACTTAATCCTCCGGATTCAGGACGATCCATTGTAATTTGAATGGCATATGTTGCAGAATTTGGGCAAAATTGTAATGATTGCAATATAAAGTTCTTCGGTACCCCACCACCCACAAAACAAACTCCAGCTTTTTTAGCATCCCAAGCTAAGTTGACCATTTCAAGCATATCCTTAAAATGGTTTAAATTTATTTTTTGATTATGGAATCCTAATTGTAAAGCAAGACCTGAATCTGTAAATGCCGGGCAAAAAATTGGGACTTCTTTCTGCTCGCAAATCTTTAAGATGGATTGAGAATCTTTTGGAAGTTGCTTACCGAGAAACCTCAAGAATGAGCTAACGGACATTTGGGGATCGGGTATCTTTAGATTTGAAATAAAATCTTCAATCCCTTTATATACCTTATTTGGCATGAAAACATCATAAATTCTATTCATTTCTGCTTTATGCAAATCTGAATCATTTAAATCATTTAAATTAATAGATCCTCCTTGTAAATGATGATATCCTAAGGCTTCTGCTAGATCATGTGTTAGGCTTGCTCCTGTAGTCACTAAAATATCAATAAATCCTTCTTTTATAAAGTCATGTACTACTCTTTGCATTCCTGCAGGAACAAGAGCTCCTGCCAAACCAAAAAACTTTATACACTTCTTATCTTCTATCATTTCATTATAGATTTCACACGCTAAAGCTAATCTCTTGGCGTTAAATCCAGCATTTTTTAATGTATTAATGAGGCTTAAAATACTTGTTTCATTTGTAATTTCCAACTGATCTACTCTTTTTAAAATATCTTCTAAATTTTTTTCTGACATCTAAACCATTATAAATTATTGCTTCTAATAAAGTACATAAATTCAACAATCAATTTTGCTGCCAAAATACATGTCATTTTATTTTCCAAATCTAAATTTGGGGCAACCTCAACTAAATCAAACCCAATAATATTAAAGTCCTCTGTTATTTCTTTCAGGATTTTCCATATATCACGATAAGAAAAACCACCTGGTATTGCATAACCCGTACCAGGAGCAATTGAGGGATCTAAACTATCAATGTCAATTGATAAAAAAATTTTTTTTATATTTGATTTTTTAAAAAATTCCTTTATACTATCTATATAATAATCTAAACCATCGATGAGATGATAAGCATTAAGGTACTTGATGCCCTCAGCTCTAGCTATTTCTAATTCCTCAATATCAATATCACGAGTACCTACTATTAACAAATTTTTATTATTAACATATTCTAAATCATAAATCCTATGAGAAATTGTTGCATGAGAATAAACTCCTTTATCCCATTCTTGGTATAGATCTAAATGAGCATCAAATATCAGTATTCCAAATTCTTGTTTTTTATGAAAATGATCGCCTACCGCTTTAACTACAGGGTAAGTGCAAAAATGATCTCCACCTATCATAATTGGGATTATTTGTTCATTTTGTTGATAAATACTTTTTACAAATCTCTCAATTGTAATAAGATTCGATTCAACGTCAGTTGGTTCAATCTCAACATTTCCTAAATCTACAGCTTGAAAATCTGGGATAGGAAAACCTAATTCGGTGGTATATCCAATATCATTTGTTATATTGCGAATACACTCAGGAGCTATTGAGGAATTAGGTAGATCTGAGGAAGTTAAGTAATCCCATGGAATACCAAAAATTACAAATTGGGTATCTTCTTTGATTTCTTCTCCAAATTCAAAAAATCTCATTCTAAGAATCTCACATTTTATCTAAAGTTTCAATTCCTAAGATATTTAATCCAATCTTAATGACAATTTGCACACATTTTATTAGTAATAGTCTTGCTCTTTCTAATTGTTTATTATCAGAAATAACAGGGCATACACTATAAAAAGAATTAAATATTTGGCATAATGTCAAAAGATATTGAGGAATTAAATGAATATTATACTTCTGAGCCGTTTGATCTATAATTTCAGGAAAATAATTCAATTGTTTTATCAAACTCTCTTCAGTTTCATGATTCAACAAATCCCATTTGATATTTAAATCAATATTCTCACTTGATTTTGAAATTATCGATTCAATTCTTGCATAACAGTATTGTATATATGGTCCAGTTTCTCCTTCAAAAGAAATACTTTGTTTTGGATCAAAAACAAAATCTGATTTAAGATTAAATTTTAAGATGAAGAATTTTAAAGCACCGATAGCTATAAGTTTCGCTCTCCTTTCTTTCTCTTCTTCTTTAATATCAGGATATCTTTTATTTACCTCCTTATAAGCAAGTTCTAGCATTTTGTCAATAATATTATCAGCATCAACTATAATTCCTTCTCTACTCTTCATTTTCCCTTCTGGGAGACTAATCATACCATATGATAGGTGAAACTTATCTTCTTTAAACCCAATCATCTCTAGCACAGTGAATAATTGCTTAAAGTAAAGATTTTGTTCACTTGCAACAACATAGAAAGACCTATCGTAATCGAAATCTTGTTTCTTAAGAAATGCAAGGTAAATATCTTGAGTAATATATAATGAGGTTCCATCTCTTCTAAGCAAAATTTTATTTGGTAAACCGAAATCCTCCTTTAAATCAGCGTAAACTGCTCCATCCTCGGTTTTTTTAAATATGCCTTTCTCTAAATTTTCTAGTATAATTTTTTTGCCTTTTTTATAAATCTCAGATTCAGAATACTCTTTATCAAACGTGATTCCTAATTTTTTAAACGTTTCTTCAAATCCTTCTAAAGCCCATTTATTCATCTTTTCCCATATAGCTCGTGTTTCAGGATCTTCAGCTTCCCATAAGCGGAGTAACGCATGTGCTTCTTTATTTAAGTTATCGTCTTTTTTTTCCATTTCATTATATTTTACATAAAAATCTCCTACAAAATGATCGGGCTTCTTAGTTGGTTCTTGATTATTTCCCCATTTTTTATACGCTAACATAGATTTACAAATATGTATACCTCTATCTTGTCTCAAATTAACCTCGAATACTTCATGGTCTTTATATCTGAATAAATTTGCCATCGAACTGCCTATTAGCATATTGCGTACATGTCCGAAATGGAGTGGTTTGTTGGAATTGGGAGCAGGAAATTCTATTACAATTTTTAATGATTTCTCTATTTTTTCTCTTAAAACCTCGTAAATTCTTCCATAATCATCTTTTAATTTAAAAACATTTTCTAAAACAAATGATGGTTTAATTTTAAAATTTAAATATGGACCATCTGCTTCAATCTTTTCAATAAAATCAGGTAATAGCAAATTTTTTTCAAAAATTTTGGCTATCTCCTTCGGATTTTTCTTTTCAACTTTACTTAAACGATAAACTGGAAAAGCGTATGAAAAATTAATATCTGGCGGAGGAATTTCAATAATTTCCTCAATTTCTTCTAAAGAAAGGTAAGTAATATGATTCGCAAGAAATTCTGCGATGACTCCTTTATCGATTATTTTCATTTTACTTATTTCTTGTTCTTTACCAATTCTTATAATGATAAAGATTAAAACTTTGATCTGTTTTGTAAAATATATTTCTAATACTACATAAAAAATTTTCGATCTTATTCTTTTATCTTTATTATCTTTAAGGAAATAGCAAAATTCTGTAATGAGTTTTATTTTATTCTTAAAATAAGATTAAAATAGTATTAATTTTATAATTAATATCAAAGAAAATTAAAATTTTTTAAGTTATCATTGAATTAAATTTCTTACAGAATAATTCTTTAAATTTGGTGTGAATATGGCTGAAAAAAAAGGTAATATTATGTTGAAATGGAATGATGAAACTGGCCAATTTCGTCCCATAGTATCTGATTCAGGTATGGACGATGGTATCTTCTTAGAACTAGTTGAAGAAGAAGATAAATGGAAATTTTTCTATATAAAAGGTGCCTCTTTAATCTCTAGACGTACATCACTTAGAGCAGCTAATGGGATATCAAAAACAGGGTATGTTCATCTACAAACTAATTTACGATACGGAGTTGATTGTAAATTAGAGGAAGAAATTTCACCATATGAAGATATGCCAGAGAATCTTAAGAAATCTCAAAGAACGTGGTATAAAGGGGAGTATAGACAATATTAAAAATACTCTTTTGATGGTTTTTTATCTACTCTTTTTATTTTAATCATTATCTAAACATAAGTAGTTTCTATATTTTTATACAGAATACTCGTTCAATATCGAGTATAGACTATTTTGTGATTTGTAATCAAAAATATTAAATTTTTTAGAAACAATACAGAATCAATGAATGATCAAAAATCAGAAACTAATTCTAGCAAAACAATGCAAAACGAGGAAAAAAGTGAACCTTATATTATATCTCCAGAAGAATATAAAAAAAAAATCCAGCCTTCTTGGAATAAAAAAACTCCATTGATATTGAAAGGCGCAGCATGGATGGTTGAACATACATCTGACTCAAAATATTCTATAGGACTCAGAATAGAAGAACACGCATCAAATTATCCAGATAATTTAGCTCTATTATTTGAAGACGAGAAATATACTCATAAAGAGTTTAATGAAAGGATTAATCGTTATGCTAATTATTTTCTTAATTTTGGCCTCAAAAGAGGGGATGTAGCTGTTGTGTTTGTGCAAAATCGCTCGGACTATATGTTTATAATCGCAGCAATGGGTAAATTAGGCGTTATTTCTTCATTAATTAATACTAATCTACGTGAAAACCCACTTATTCATAGTATGACACATACTCCCGGGAGAATATACATAATTGGAGAAGAGCTTTTCCAAGCATTTAAGGATGTTAAAACTAAAATAGGATTAACAAATGAACAAAAAGAAGGGCTCTTTTTTTTGACTGATAAGGGAGAAATGAAAACACCCGAAGGATACATCAATTTAAAAGAACAAATTAAGAATTCTGATGTTGATAATCCCCCTACTACCTCAGAGATTCTAATGAAAGACCCTTTTATCTATATTTTTACCTCAGGGACAACGGGGCTTCCAAAAGCTGCGATTTTGAAACATAGTTCAATATTGACTGCGATGACATGGTGGGGAGATATGGTCATTGGAATGAAAACTGACGATATAATTTATATCACAACTCCATTATTTCATAGTCATGGGATTAAAGTAGCTTTTGCTGCCGCACTTTATAGAGGATCAGCAATGGCAATCGCTAGAAAATTCAGTGCTAGTAAATTTTGGGATGAAACTAGAAAATTTAATGCTACATGTTTTAATTATGTAGGAGAAATATGCAGGTATTTGTATAATCAGCCTCCAAAACCAAATGATGCAGACAATCCAATTGTAAAAATAGTTGGGAATGGACTTAGATCCGATATTTGGTTAGAATTCAAGAAAAGATTTGATATCAAAGAAATTAGAGAGTTTTATGGTGCTACAGAGGATTTCGTTTCAAATTTTGCCAATATACATAATCTTGATAATACCTGTGGAGTATGCTTATCACCTTATGCAATAGTAAAATATGATATTGAAGCAGATCAGCCGTTTAGAAATGAGAGAGGTCGGATGAAGAAGGTAAAGAAAGGTGAAATTGGGCTATTATTAGGGCAAATCACGGATCCCGATAATTTTTACATGTATAAAGACGAAAAAGCAACCGAAAAAAAAGTGTTTCGTAATGCCCTTAGAAAAGGGGATATGTATATTAATACAGGGGATCTATTGAGAGATATTGGTTATGGACATGTTCAATTTGTTGACCGTCTAGGTGATACATTTAGGTGGAAAGGGGAAAATGTATCTACCGAAGAAGTTGAATCAGTGATTAATAGTTTTAAACAAATTGATATGTGTTGTGTTTATGGAGTTCTCATTCCACATACAGAGGGTCGTGCGGGGATGGTATCGATAAATAAAAGAACTGATGAAAAATTTGATTTCATAGGTTTATTGAATTTTCTACAAAAGTACTTACCAAATTACGCTGTTCCGAAGTTTATTCGATTTATTGATGAGTTTAACTTTACTGCTACTCATAAGATTCAGAAGACAAAGTTGAAAAATGAGGGATATAATATTAATGAGGTAAAAGATCATCCATTTGTTCTTTTACCAAACAGTTCTAAATATGTTTCCCTTACAAAAGAAATTTATCATGGGATTTTAGAAGGTAGATATATGTTTTAACCTACTTTATTTATTCCAAAATTCATTTGGGGTTAAGTATTTCTTAATTTTAGAGAACGGGCAGACCGCAACACATCTCGCGCAATCACTTGAGTTTTCAATCCAAAATTCAAAACATTTTTCAGCATCAATATAATATTTTTTCACACCTGGATTATTAGATATATTTACACTACTATAACTAGGTTCTTTCTCTTTTGTTATTGCTTCAGTTTCACATGCTTCAGCACATTTAAAACAATTCCCGCAAAATTTTGCTACCTTCTTTATGAATTTCATATTTGGTTTATCTGAAACTAATGGTAAATCTGTAAATATTTTACAGATCCTCACTCGTGGTCCAAATTCAGGTGTAATTAGGAGACCTAACCTACCAACCGCCCCAAGTCCAGCATCAATAGCTAATGGTATGCTTAACGCAGTATCATTACCAC
>JAHLWJ010000153.1 GCA_019057975.1 Promethearchaeota archaeon
TCTCATCCATTTCATGATGTTTGGCTTTTTCTATTTTAACCTTCTCATTTACATCAAGTTCATAATAAATGAGATAAAACTTATTAAATTTTGAGACTGCTTCTTCTAAATATGGGGCTTCAGGAGGACAAGCCCATGAATGTCCATAACTAGGACACTTGAAATTAGGACTTATACAATAAGTCTGAACTTTCGGATCAAATATTATATCCCCTAATTTAATTTTAAGAAATGGCAAGAGACGTTTTAAGTAACCTATTTATAGTGGAAAAATGGTAAATATGTAATATTTTTTTCGATTTTGATCTAAAAATCTTAATTGCCAAAGTAAAAATACAATTTTTTTTAAGAAATAAAGGATAAGTATGACTATTATATCCTCTTGGATTAAAAATTAAGTAATTCTTGATGTGAATAGAATGAAGTTAAATTTAAAAAAAGATAAGAGAAGTCAACTACTAAATGCAGCAAATGATTTTCAGTCAGAAGTTTTAAAAGGTTCACACTTACTCCACGATAGTATTAATGATCTTATTAGTGGTAAGCTAGATAAGAATAAAATAGATGAAGTAATTCAATGTGAACATAATGCGGATCGTGCTAAAGAAAAATATATAAATCTTCTTTATAAAGATAAGCGAGCGCTTCCTTTTTTAGTTGAAGATCGTTATAGATTAATAAAGTATATAGATATTGTTTCAGATAACTCAGAAGAGCTGGCAATGGGACTAAAAGTTTACCCATTCGAAATCTTTGATGATATTAAAGAAGATATGAAAAAACTTAACGATTTATATAAAGAAGCAATTGAAAATTTAGTGGAAATGGTAAACCTTATGGAAACAGATTTTAAAACCGCTTATAAAAAGAGTTTCCACATCGAGGCACTTAAGAGAAGTGCTCGTGATGCGAAATTTAAAATTTTAGATTTGGTGTATCAAAAACCACAAGAAAAATCACTTCGAGTATACCTAACTTCAAAAATATGCATAAAAATATTCGATATGGTTGTCAGGGCTGAAGAGATTAGTGATTTTCTAAGAAGCTTAATTGTAAAATATCCTAGTAAATAAAAAAAAGTAAAAAAATCAAAGGGAGAAGAAGATAGCATGGATGCTGCTGTAATTATAATAATATTTCTATTAATATCCATCGTGATCGCATTCGGAATCGGCGGAAACGATGAAACTATGGCCCCACTATATGGATCGAGAATTCTTAATATGAAACAAATTCTCATTTTAGCTGGGATTTTTGCTATCTTGGGGGCTATAATATTGGGAGAAGGTGTTTCAAAATCTGTAGGTGGCGATATTCTTTTAATAGATTATGATGCAACTGGTGTTAGCCAGAATGCTGTTGTTTTGACGATATTGATTTCAACTGCTATTTGGTTAATATCAGCCAGTGCTTTAGGGCTTCCAATATCAACAACACATGCTACAATTGGGGCAATTATAGGAATAGGTTTACTTGTAGGTGGTGGAAATGGTGTAAATTGGGATACAATATTAGGAATGAGTATGTGGTGGTTATTATCTCCTGTAGTTGGTTTTATGGTAACTTACATCGTTGTTATTATGCTCAATAAGCATAAACTTAAGCGTTTAAATGGATTTCAAGATTATGAAAGATCAGAGAGCATATATACCCTTATTATCTTAGTAGTAATATGTATAACGGCCTTCTCAAGAGCAGGAAATGATTGTTCCAACGCAGTTGGGATAGTTGCAGGAGTTGGCGATGATATCAATCTAACTGCATTACTGGTTATAACAGGTTTTAGTTTGGCCATTGGTATTGCGGTTTTAGGGAGAATAGTTATTAAAAACCTAGGGAAAATGACTGAACTCCGACCAAGTACAGCATTTGCGGCACAGGTGCCAACAGCAGCAGTTATGCTGATTGGAACTATTCAAAAGATCCCCCTTTCTGGTTCTCATATGCTTGTAGCATCATTAGTCGGTTTGTCAAAAGCTAGTAATGCCCCCATGAAGAAAGGTTTATGGAAGATAGTGGTAATTTGGTTATTAACCTTTCCGATGTCAGCTATTCTAGCAATTTTGCTATATTTTCCAATCAACGCGGCATTTTAATTATTTTTTAAATCCCTTTAACGCATCAAATTTTTAATTTTTTGTAGTAATCTCGTCTTTCCATACATTTTCGGTATTACAGGGAACAGGAAGATCTTTCATTGTGACAAGTCCTGGTCTCGCAGTTATAACTTTAGGATTTAAATTCACAACTATTGCTGAAGTGCCTAATTCTCCATGAGAAAATACTTTTACCATGAAAAAGGAATTTAGTGCAGCAAAGAAAACTAATATTTTAGGAGTTTATCTTGTTAAGGATTTAGAGATTCTCTAAAACCACGGCGGTTGATTTTTAGTCGACTTTAGCTCCACATATTGGGCAACTATTAGTATTTTGGAGTGTAGCACCACAGATTTTACATAATTTAATTGATCCTACTCCTCTTTTTCTTGGTGGTTTTAAAGTAGTAATGGAAACTGGCTTTTCCATCTCTCTAATCGGTTGTTGAGCTTCAGCTGTAGGCTTCGACTCCTTTGTCAACTTAATCTCAATTTCCTTACCAAAGAATCCTCCAACATTTACCTTTTTTGTGGCCTCTGAGGGGGGAGTAAGTGATTTTAATCCTTCTGGACTGATTTCTTCTTCAATCTGTTCTTGTTCGTATTCTAATTCTTCAGGTTCGGGTGGAATCACTCTTTCTGTATCGATCTCAGGGAACTCTTCCTCTACATCTTCCTCATAGATTATATTGACATATTCCTCATCTATTTTTAACAAAGTTTCACATTGGGGACATCTGTAAATGTGACGAAAGCCAATATTCTTAGCAAGCGAATATTTTGCGGCACAACAACTATGAAATTTAGCACTACAGTTAAAACACTTATGTATCTCATCAGAGTGGGCCTCACAAATAGGACATAATTCTTGTTCACATATTGTACATATTTCTTCATCATCAGGTGACAAACTTATAAGATCAACGGCAAGTCGTTCATAAAATACCTTATCTTCGGCTAAAACATGATCTAATTCATCAGTTTTTATCACTTTGAATTCTCTTTTATTTTGAACCAGAGAACCTAAAATATTTTGCAAGAGTTTTTCATCTTGGCAATAGAACATGCCACCATGGGTTTCACTAGAAATAATCTTGAGTTTTACATCATCTTCATAAAACTTTTCATTTCCGACTCGAATTATGTCAATAAAAGCAGAAAATTTTTTCGCTTTAATTAGTAAATCATAAAGTGCGTTATAATAATCTTCAGATAATTTACTAGGTGTATCTGAAATAATAATAACACGATAATTTTTCCTAGATTCTCTGCTTTTTCTAAAAATATAGGCTAGAATTTCATATAATCCATTCTCTAAATAACTTTGAGCTGTTTCTCGTGTGTCCCATGCGTCATTAATTGCATTTAATACAATGGCAGAATCTTTTATATCATATTCATTTATTGGATTTTCATTCTTTTGGAAGATTACAACCCCATAGGAACTTAAAGCGTTAAATTTATCTTTTTCTTTAATGAAAGAATTAATTGCTTTCATTAACGATTTTTTCTTAAGAAAATCTGAGATTAAATCGATATAAAAGATGAATTCCTCTGAATTTATTGAGTCCGAACTGGTGAACATCTTCGTATCTAATTATTATATGAGTTTATGAAAAATATCGTTAAATTATAAAGAAATAATATTAGAAGTTGTATTTATTTTTATTTATTATATTTCTGATTTACGTTAAATTTTATTTAACAATAGTATTATCAAAAATTTATTATTAAAACTTCATAATATCCTAAAACCACAATTCGGACATTTCTTCTCTTGGTTAGGATTTACTTGTGTTCCACATTGTTGACAAATTACAAAATTAGGTAGCTTTTTTGTTCTGTTAGGAATCTCCGTATTAGAAGGGCTCATAATTTTTATTTTCCCAGGGCTTGTGGTATTAGATTTGAAAGTCGCTTTTTTTGACACTCTTTCATAGACAATCTTATCACCTATTTTTTTAACTGTATATGCTTTCCCAAAAAATCCCCCAACATGGACTGTTTTTATGACTTCACCTTCAGTATCAAAATTATTAGTGTCAGGTATTGAATCTAATTTTTCACTTTCAATTTTTGTAATAGTGGAGGTAGATTTTGGTAAGGGTTTTACTTTAGAAAGTCGTTTAGGAATTTGATCTAATACCTCTTTTGCCATGAAGTCTTTAACTGTTTTCACTTCTACTTCCCCAGAAACTTCAATAATTTCATCTTCATCTATTTTAAGTAGAACGTCACAAGAAGGACAACGCAAGATATTAGGAATGCCAATATTGTGGTTTATAGTATAATTTGTAATGCAACAGTTATGAAAACTAGTGTTACAATCCTCACAGATTAATGGTATATCATCAATATCAGTGCAAATTGGGCATAGTTCTTCATTACAAAAGTGACACACTAATTTTTCCATCGTTGCTTCCGATTTTTTTAAGGATTTAGCCAAATGGTTATAAAATGCATAATCTTCCTTACTTATCATGATACGATCTGGTTGATCAACAAAAGTGCTTGTAAATTGTTTGGATTTTACTAGTTTTTTTATTGTATCCGAAAATTCCTTTTTTTGTTGGATATAAAAGATTCCTCCTTTTGTATCGCTTGCTAGCATATTTAATTTAACGTCATCACTAAAAAACCGTTTATCAGTTTCAGAAATTCTGATAATATCTATAAAAGTTGGAAAATTTTTTATTTTTGAAACAAGATTAAATAGAGCTTCTTGGTAGCCTTCAGACAAATCAGATGGAGTATCTGTTATTACTATTATTCTATTAAATTTAGATCCTTTTCTAACTTTCTCAGCTATGTAAGAAAAAATATAGAACAAACCATTTTCAAAGAAACTTTGATTTTTTGGTCGAAGTCTCCAGTTTCCTTCAATAGTATTTGTAATTATCCCCGCATCTTTTTTATCAGTAATAAATATTGGATTCCCTTCTTCTTGAAAAATAAGCAGAGAATAATGGCTCTCTATATTTATTTTATTTTTTTCCTCAATGTAATATTTTATAGCTTTTACAATTTCTTTTTTTTTAAGTAGCTCTTTTGTTAAATCTAAGTAAAAATATATATCTTCCTTCATTTTCTTCACATTAAATTATTAAAAATCAGTAGAGAACAGTTATTTTCTTATTGATCATAATAATAAAACCTCCTTAAAATTTTTTTGAAAAGATAAAAACCTTAAAATTTTTTAGAAAAGATTAAGAAAAATATAATATATGTGAAGTATGTTGGTGATAAATAGATGGAGGATTTTTTAAAAAAATTACAGCTTTCTAATCAAGCAATCAAGATTTACCTAAAATCGTTGGGGAAGTCTCCCCTTACGTATTATGAATTATACTCAATAATTCCAAAATTATCTCAAGATGAATTTGAAGAAAATCTGACTCAGCTAATAAATGGAGGGTTATTAATTCAATTAATTCCTCAAAAACAAGAGATATTATTACATTATTTAGCAATTCCCCCAATTCTTCCGATCATAAATTACTATGAAAATATAAATGCAAATTTAGAAGGTATAAAAGAAGCAATTCGAGAATTATTGGTTAAAACTGTAAATCAGACTTTTCAGCAAAATAATGTTATCCAATTAGATGCAATTCTTAATTCATTCCAAGAATCGAGAAAAGATATTGAAGAAGATACGATCATACAAAAGCAAGAAATAGAAGATATCGTAAAAGGAATGGAAGAATTAAAAAATTTAAGTAAGGATATCTCCGAACTAGATCAACAAATAAAAATAGTAACACAAACTAATTATACTAATTTATTGAAAAAAATCTCAGGGATTAAATCAGAAATAACTGAGGAAATCAACGCATTAGAATTTAAAAAGCACAAAGAAGAAGTAATCACAATTGTTGAGCAAATTTTTAAAGAAAAACTAGATAAAATGGTGCAAGAATTTTCTATGGATTTGCATGAGTTAATTGAAGAAAAATTTGAAACAACCGCTAAACCAATAGAAAAATTGATAAATGCTACATTACAATACCGAGATGATTTCAAATTAATACTTCTTAACATGGTAAGTAACTTTGAGACAAAGATGAATAAAATTCATGACATTATTAAAAGGAATAATGATGTGCTTTCTACTGAGATGAAAAATCTTGAAATAAAGTTAAGTGAAAATTTAAATACAGTTATTCAAAATTCTATAAATGAAGTTTCAGGTTTGAATAGACCTGTAGAAAAACTCATGAAAGAATATTTCCAAGAAATGAGGTCTTCTGAAAAATTACAAATAGAAAATATTTGGTCTGTCAATAGCCTTACAAAAATTAATGAAGAAATACAAAAAATTATTACGACTACTAAGGAGGAATTGACAATCATAATACCGCAACTCGACAATCATCTAGCAGTTGAACAGTTTGAAAAAATCCCAAGAAGTTTAAAAATAAAAATTGCATCATCAGAACCACATACAAATAGTAGTGTTAAGAAATTCAGTTCAATTACAAATGTAATATATAAAACTCTCGAAAACGAGAACTTAATCGCTTTAAAGGGTGATGACACTCAAATTACTATTGGTGTTATTCAACAGGACGCAAAGGATACGTTAAATGACTTTATTGGAATAGGTAGCAATTTCAAACCATTAATAGAATTGTTAAGTCCAATAGTACAAAAAGCATGGGAAAATGCCTATTCGGATACATTCTACGCTTCACAGAAAGGCCAAACTCCTGTAAGTAAGCCTAAGATTGTTAAAAAAGCAGAATCAGAAGCATCTAAGAAGATTAAGCCAATAACAGCGCCTAAATTTCAATCTGTAAGGACAGAACAAAAACCAGCTAAAGTTATGGATGAAAAATCTCTAAAAACTAAAAAAGAAACTATTACTGGACCACAAACAATACCCTCCAGTTTATCTAAATCTCAAGAACAAATTGAAGAAATAAAACAAAAATTACAGGAAAAAATTAAATTTGTATCATCATCCACCAGAAAAAAAGGAGATGAAGCTGGTGTATTAATCAACACTGCCTTTAATAACTTGGTCCAAAAATTACATAATATAAAAGGAGAACAATTTAGTGAAGAACTCCAAAAAATCGCTGATCTTGTTCTTGAAAAAAGAGGATTTTCTGTTACTTTACATAAATTAAGAAGCTTGATAAATCAATATAGATTTAGTGACAATTCTTTAAATGAAAACGATACAAAACAAATTATCGAGAACATAGAAAGCTGGAAGGAAAAACTGATTTAAAAAATCTTACCAAAATCAAATATTATTCTTATCGATTTATTTTTTAGATATTATTTGTATTCTCCTTTTTTGAGATATATAAAAAGAATCCTCGTATGATAAAGATCAGAGCAAATATAAAAGTTATTAAAAAGAAAACAGAACTAATCATTGAAATTAAAAAATTAGGATTCAAATTTCCCATAATTCCAAAGAAGGGGACCAAAGGTGCAATTATTAGAAATATAATATAAATTAATTTATCTTTTTCACCGAAACTGATATATACCGTAATATTAAACCATGCAATCAGAATCATAAAAATAGGGATTAAATATGAAGCAAATTCCGGAAAAGGATATGTGATACCTCCCATTCCAAAAGCATAAAAATAATTGGTATAGAAATATACAATTAGTAGTAAAGCACTAATAGGCGTAGGTACTCCCATGTATCCCGGGAGTTCAGATATATTGAACCGTGCTAATCTAAGTATTGCTCCAATAGCAAAACAAATTGCACCAATTATTAGAATTATATCAAAAAAACTACCAGTTCTAAAACTTTGGTAAGTTAATACCGCTGGTGCTATACCGAATGTTAATGAATCGCTTAATGAATCTAATTCCTTTCCTATTTCGTTCACAGTGTTTGTTTTACGGGCAATATAGCCATCAATCATATCTGTACCTGTTGATATAGAAATTAAAAAAAATCCTAAGGAAAGTAGGGGACGAGTACCAATACATGCACAAATTAAAGCTATTATTCCAAGACTAGTTCCTATAAGAGTTACATAGTCTTTTAGTTTTAACAGCTGTGGAATCTTAATACTTGACATTCTCTTTTCCTAACTGTTTAATATTAATATTAATTAAACCTTATTCAATTAAAACATTTTGATAAGGATAATCGCAAAATCTTTTTTCACTAAACTTTATTAAAATAAGTCACTATTTTTACCATAAATAAATTAAAAAGAGAAATTTAAATGTATTGTAAAGATTGTGGGGCTGAAATTAAAGATCCTGAACATCAGAGCTTCTGTGAGAAATGCGGTTCAGCAATACCCTCTACTCAAGGACAAATGGAAGTTTCTTCTACACCATCAACAACCGCACCATCAACAACCGCACCATCAACGACTCTGGGTTTTCAACCATATGATCGCCCTAATGGATTGTTTGATATTAACCGTAATTATTATATCTTGAAAGAGAAGTATTGGGATTGGGGCAGCGGAGATATCTTAGACGAAAATAATCAAGTAATAGGAAAGATGAGAAGAGTTATCTTAAGCATAAGACGTAGAGTCGAATTACTTGAATTAGATGGCACTATTGCAGCTACTATTCACGCCAAGATTGTATCAGCTCGAGGTGCGCAGGATTTAAAAGATCCATATGGAAATATGATAGCAAGAATTAAGAAAAAAATAACTTCTATTTTCCGTCCGAAATTTTTCTTGGAAGATGTTAATGGCAGGAGATTTTTCGAAGCTCAAGGAAAATTTATGGGTTGGTCTTATAAAGTAACTGATATGTCAGGGAAATTAATCGCAGAAATTGAGAAAGCTGACAGGTGGAGAGATCTTTTTCTTGGCGGATTATTGGATTTTAAGGATACATATGCATTAAGGATACTTGATAACGAGACAGATAGAAGGATCTTGCTAGGATTTGTGCTCTCTATTGATAATGTTCTTCATGACTACTGATTTATTCCAACATTTTTTTTTAACAATTAAAAATGAATTGTTCTACCGAAAAATTATCAAAAAACAATGTACTTCATACATACTCATTTTATTTTTTCGCTAAATTTTTATAAATGTAATTTATATTTTCTTTAATTAACTCATTTGAAAAGAAATTTTAAATAGAATTAAATAAATTTTCATACCCTAATTAAACTTACAAATAATACCAAAGGATATCCACATTATAGAAAAATGACAGAATATGAAACATTCATGGTTTATGAACTGGATGATTCTGGAGATAAGAATAAAGTAAGTATGGCAGAAGAAGAACTTCAATCCAATCTGCATCCAGAACAAGTACTTGTAATAGTACGTGAAGATTTAAGAAGAATTTTCATTTGGAAGGGACCAAAATCCCCCGTTCGAAAAAGATTTATTAGTTCTAGAGTGGCTCAAGAACTCCAAGAAGAGTTAAGGAAGGATGCGAGTTATCATAGATGTAAAATTGTTTCCGTGGATGCCGGTGATGAACCTATTGAATTTTTAAATGCGTTTCAATTAGAATCCATGGAAGTGACTGAACGATTAGCTGATATGCGATATGTCCGGAACATTGATCGGGAAAAAATGAACGAAGCAGTTATTACAGATGTTGCTCCAAAGGTGACTGAAACAAAAGAAGAAGAATATTTCTCTCCTGCGTTACAAGATACTACCAGCAATGAAGTTATATCCCGTGTTCCTAAACCTACAAGTCATCCTAAACCAAGACCTAGAACTCAATACCCAACGCAACCTAGGACTAAAACCCCCGCCGGCCTATCAAAAGAGGAACAGGAAAAAATTAAAGATAGAATTCTAAAAAACGATACTACTGATAGTTCTAAAAGACTAAATCTAATTTTAGGTCATACCCTATTCGCCGCAGTTTCAAAAACATCTAAAGTCTTCGGAAAAGAAGTTGAAGAAACTACGTGGGAACCTGTTAAAAAAGTTCCAAAAGAGACCATTGAATTAGATAATCATGTATTAAGGATATATTTTAATGAAACAAAAGGCATTGTAGAAGCTGTAGAAATATTAGAAAAAGAAGAAATTGAGAGTACTCCAAAAAAGACGACCACCGCAAAATCCATTACAGAGTCAAAAACAAAGCAAAAATCCTCTTTAACTCCGATGCCAACCAAACCAACTTCAATGGATACACCCTCAATAAAGACTGCTCCTACAAAAAAAGCGGATTTTAATTCTATGACTGTAAAAGATCTTAAAAGTTACGCCGAAGAAAAAAAAATAGACTTACCTACTAATGCAAGAAAAGCCGAAATAATAGAAATTTTAGAGAAATCCAGTGAGAATAAACCAAGTGGTCGAAGGCAATTACCAAAAATTCCGAGTAAGGACGATTAAAATCTTAT
>JAHLWJ010000154.1 GCA_019057975.1 Promethearchaeota archaeon
AAAGTACCGTATTGCGATGGTGTAACATTATCATCTTTACCCTCAGATGTTAAAATATAAAAAGTTTGTTCAAGAAATTTAGTTTTAATTAGTTCAAAACCAATATTTTTTAAATTCACATAGACTTCACTCATAACTTGTTTAAAATTTAAATCTTTGCTTAAATTCTTAAGATCTTCTTCTCTAATCATCCTTTGAGGATTAGTTAAAATGATTTTGGTAATATTTTTTATTACTTCTTCAATTTCTTTTATTTCCATTATTAGTATCAACCATTTGCTTGAATCGTTATTATTTTTAAATTTTTTATTTCTTTTTTCATTTCTAAATTTGAAAGAATAAAAATTAAATTAAAATTAGTAAGAACTTCCTCGTTTTCAAAAAGAGGTAAGATTTTTCTAATTGTCCTGAAAATTGATCCTGCTTTATTATAAATACTTGGGATAAACAAATTTGAAAAGATTATATTATCATTTTTAACTTGGAGTTCTATTGAAATATAATATATGATAATAAAAAATATCTTCTCAGGTGTAGTTAACTCGTTAAAAGTAATTTTCTCTCGATTATTTCGAATAAATCCAATTTTTATAAAAAAACTCTTATTATCATTACTTAAATGAATTCTAAAATTTGATCTTAAATTAATCTCTTGTAAGAATTTATTAATTAAAGATTCAAGTTCATCAATGAGAATCTCTAATTTTTGAAAAGATTCAAAAGTTTCTCTAATTTGTCCTTCATTTTTTTCGATTTTAATTTCACTCTTATGAATTTTCAAGTTATTAAAATTATCATTTAATTTTTCTTTTATTCTAGATAAATCTTCTGGATTCTGAAGATCATATAGATCCCCTGGAATTGAAATTATTTTCAATTCCTCATCAGTTTTTTTTATGTCATCCTCAATATCTTGTTTCGATCTTACTAATTTCAAATCAATTCCATTAAAGTTTTCATGAGATCCATTTTTATTTTCCATGAGGTTATCTTTAAGTTCATCTTGTAAGTCTTCAACTCTCTGTTCATCAGTTTTAATCATTTCTTTAAGTTTTTCATAATCTCGTTTATATATTTCATAAAGTGGGTTAAATTCATTGAACTTTAATTTAGTTTCACTTTTCTTCAGATTAAATTCATTAATTTCACTTTGAACATCTTTTGCTTTCTTCTGAAATGCTTTTATTTTTTGAGAATTCGTTAAACTATCATCAATTTCTGGAAATAGATTTGATTCTTCTTTTTCCTTAATAGGATTTCCAGACATCTCACGAGTTATTTTATTAATTTGACTGAAAAATTCTTTTTTCTGTTTTGTTAAATCTTTAACTTTTAACTCATAATTTTTGATAGTTTTATTAATCTGGTCAATTTGATTCTTTCGTTGAGAATAGTCTTCTTCAAGGTATTTTAATTTCTTTTTATTATCATTTATAGACTTATTTAACTTTTTTAGCAAATCAGAAATTGCAGCATTATCACTAGATTTTTTATATTCTTCCGTTATTTCTAATTCTTTTAAAAACCTTTCTTTTTCTTTTAGAAGGGAATTAAATCTGAGAAGTGATATGATGGATTCTAGAATTTCACTGTACTGCGAGACAATTTCAATGTTCTTTTTCATAAGATCATGAAATTCATTAAGAAGGCTTATCAAAGCCAAACCTCTTTCTAAATTCCTGGAGTTATCTAATCGTTCCAAATAGATTCCAATGAATTTTTTTAATGGAATTAGATCAAAATTCTCAAGAATTTCAGAGAAGACTTCATTTTTAAGACTTTTTACCATATTTTTTTTAAATCTTCCCTTTATTACCGTATATCGATCTTGAATTGAAATTTCTTTAGAACCAATGAAAATATTAAAATTTTTTGCTGAAATCTTAAAGCCCTTTAATTTATGATTTAGGTTTTTTCAAAATGATCCTTATATTTCTTATACTCCTTTTCTTTTTTGATTTTCCTTTCCCTAATTAAATCAAGAGGATCTATTTCATCATCTTTCTGAATTAAATATTTTTCCTCAAAACTCTTATCTAATTTAGATTTAAATTTCTCGATTTTTTCGGAAACTTCATCACTAATTTCTATTTTTTTCATTTCTTTATCCGTGGTTCTTATATCGCTCAATTTCTCTCTAGCCTTTTTACGAGTTTTTCTCTCAAATGCTTTATCAGATAATTTTAAGTAATCCTTGTAAGCTTCTTTTTGTTCTTCTTGTTTCTTTTTCAATTTTTCAAATTCTTCTCTCTTTTTTACTTTTGCTATAAATTCTTTTTTTGTCTTCAGTTCTTTTTGAGTTAATTTACTTTCGAAATCTTGAAGAAATTCTGTAAAAGTGATATTTGGATCTTCGAGAAAGGCAGTTTCAAAGTCTTTTATTAACGATATATCAGCATCTTTAGGTATTTTACTTAATTCTAATTTGAGTTTATCTTGAATTAAATTTTCATAGTATTGCTCAACTTTTTTTATAGTTTTTAAAAATAACGAGTTTTGTTTTAAAGAATCTAAGATTTCTAACCATTGAGCAACTTCTATTGAAGGGACATATGATATCTCATGAATAGTCTTATTAATTTCTCTTTTTTCAATCAAATATAATCCAATTTCTCTTAATAATCCTTGATTTAATCTTAGTTTTTTTAATTTCTCTTGATTTTTTTCTTTATATTTTTTGATCAGACTCTCTTGAAGACTTAAGAAACTGCTTATATTATGATTTGATATATTTTCTAAAATATTTTTTATATCACTCATCAAATTTGTTATTTCTTCAATTTGAGAAAGGAAATCTTTATTAGTAAAATTGTGAATTACTGACTGCTTGAAAACTTTAACATTTACAGAATCTTCATTTAATTGATATATTTTTGCTTGAAGCACATCTATTGAGGATGTTAAGTCCTTAATTTTTTCAAGATTGAACAATTGGCTTCCTATCATATTTGATTAAAAGAATTATATTTAGATTTTCTTTTTATTAAATTTCTGGGGGACTGGGTAAGCTTTTTCTTCCTTCCTCGCTAATCTTAGTTCTGTTAGCAATGATTTTAGTACTACTTAAAACATCTTGTCTTTCAACATGGATGGCTGTACCGCCAACTAGTCGTAATGAATTAAAAAACATATCATAAGTAAGCAGTTCTGTACTAATGGCTTTAAATAATGCAACTCTAGTTCCTCTTTCAATATCAGAACCAGAGTATCCATATGTTAACTTTAAAAGCCCATCTATCTTACTTTTTTTACTAATTTCCTCCCATAAAACATTATCATCAAACTCAGAAATTTTTCGCCCTAATTTATTCTGTAATTCTTTAGCAATCGCCTGAATTTCTTTGTATTCATTGTTTAAATTCGAAAATATTGAGTTATCAACACCTATTTTTGCATTTTTTATCCTATTGATGAAAGATTCAATAATTTGTTTTCGTAGGTGATAATTAGGGAAATCGAATTCAAAATGGAATGTGAAACGGCGCCAAATCGCAGAATCAAGCTGATGTTGATGATTAGTCGCACCAAAGATTGCTAATGGGACACCTTCATAATTAATTCTGTCAATAACTTGTAGAAAAGAAATTACAGCTCTTTTAATTTCTCCAACCTCATGAATGTTTGACCTTTCTGAACCTATTGCATCAAGTTCATCAAAAAATAGGATAAATGCCCCTCTCTCTTTTGAAATATCTGCTGCCAGTTCAACAACACCTCTAATGTTTTTTATTGTATCCCCTAACAATGGTGATACAAGCCTATCAGATTCTACAATACATATGGGTATATCATATTTTTTTGCAAATCCTCTTGTTAAGGAAGTTTTACCAGTACCAGGAGGCCCATATAGAAGTACCGTTAAATTGGGAGTGAGTTTTGTATCTTTTAATTGTTCTTTAAACTCCTCATATTTTATTAAGGCTTTGAAAAAATCATCTAGTAATTCTTTTTTTACTTCATTACCCAAAATATCTTCTACAGATTCTTTTATATCTACTGAAAGATAAACAGCACCATATTTACCAAGACGTTCTTTAATTATATCATCTGTATAAGTAATTTTTACTTCATTTTCATCATTTTTTTTACTAATTTTCTCTCAACTCGCTTAATATTTTATTTTTATTTTCTACTTTCAAACTTTTTACAGAATACAGCAATTTCATTAATAAATTCTTTAAGATTATCAATTTGAGAACCTATAAAATTAAATATTTCTTTCCGATATTGAATAGAATCTCGAATTTTCATCTTATCTACTCCTAGATAATTAGGAAAACATATAAGTTTCATTAAAAAGGGAAGAATCTTCTCATTTGTTTGTAAGTCTTTAAAAATTGCATAAAAAATATTCTCGTCAGATAATTTCCATTTTAAAATACCCATATAAATCAAAAAAGCAAAATTCATTGTAATCCAATTTACTAGTTCTTTTGATAGAAATCCTCTTCTTTGAGATGCAAATGCTAAATAATAAGTTATTAGGGTTTCATTGCTAAATTGAGGTAATAACCTTATAGTTCCATCGGTTTGCTTATTTTCACGTAGGTAATTATTATCTAATAGAATCTCAACAAAATCTTCTTGTGGTGCTAGAAATATGCCATCAATTAACCGCAAACCTATGCGTTCAGCCATTTTTTCTATTGCCTCTTCCTCAGCATTCGCAATTGAATCAATGTATGGCAAAAATACATCGTTTTTTAAAATTAATGGAATTTCATAATTCTCTTTTTCAGGAAATTCCCCAAAATTAGGATCTAGATTATATAGAGATGTTATATTATTGATAATTTGATATACTTTTGGAGATATGACGGGAATTTCAAAATAATCTGGACTTTCTAATTTTTCTCTATAATATGTATGGGATTGCAATATATGGCGTTGGCATTCATAAAGATTTGGTGAATTTTCTAATAATTTCTCGTATATAATTTTTAGATTTGAACCTCTTGGCAATAGTCTTACTTCAATGAATTTTACTAATTGATAAAGATAAGTATTTTCTAGATTGAGTTCATCAGGATTAGTGATATGTCGTAAAACGTTTAAAGCATCTACAGATTCATGGAGAAATTCTATAATATAGTCTTTAATATCAATTATTGGAATTTCATCTCGATATTTTATTATAAAATCTTTAATAATTTCATATATATTTGATCTATACATAGCAGAAAATTCTGAGAGCGCTCTAACTTTACGTATATTTCTTTTCTCTTCCTCCTGACGGATTTTGTCTAAGATTTCTGTGTCTAGTAATAAATCAGGATCTAAATTAATAATTATTCTTCTAGTTTCTCTTAAAATAGGGCGCATATGAGTTATAAATGTTAAATATCTAGGAAGAATATCGGTCCATTTTTCTCTTTTTCTTCCATGTTTTATAGTTCTTCTTGATTTTTTTTTATAACTCATTCTTAAATAATACAACTCTTCTTTCTCTTATTCATCATCATATCCAACTAAAATTTCAGTAAAAATGTTGGATATTTCAACAAAAATTGGTATTTCTACTCTACATAAATTCCCTAAGATCCATTTATTAACATCTTTAAGGAGGAATTTTATTTGATTATGAATTTTTTTATTAATTTCAGAACCAACAATTTTTGAGAGCCACAATCCCCCGCCTATTCTATATGCTACAATTTTAACGAGAGGTTCAAACAGAGGTTCCAAAACTTGTCTTATCATCCATGATTTTGGAATAACACTCATATTGTCTGCTTTAAAGGTGGGATCGTTTAAAATAGGATTTGTTTCATCTACTGATAATTTTGGCATAAAACTTAGCAACAATATTAGTGCAAAAATTGCAGAAACACCATTAATAGTAAAAGAACCCCCGATTTTATCGATATCACCCCTATGAATGGCAAGATTAGCAAGAAACATGCAGATAAACACATTTCTATCAAAATCTTCCGAAACATAAGCATATCCCAAATCCTCATCAATAATTAGATATTTTTCTTCAAGTATTTTTATAATATCACTTGGAAAAGTATAAAATGTATATACTTTTTCCTCACTCCTTCTTATATCCTTTTCAATTAGAAGTTCTTTTGAAACGAGTCCAAACATATTCACTAATTCTTCAAGTTGCTTTTTAACATAATGTCGAGGTTTATTAGGATCTCCAAACATAGCAAAAAATTGGTGATCAACAATATGAAAATCGTTTCTCTTACTAAATGCTTCCACCATTCTATCGATTATTGGTCCTTGAGTTCCTAAGGCAATTGCTTTTGCTTTTGATGTTACAAATCCATTCAATAATTCATTTATAATAAAATCTTGTTCATGAGTCCTTGATTTCAATATTTTTTCGAATGCTTCAGAAAAACTTGTAGTATTTGGAAAAAATGCATTTTGAATTTTTTCATTTATCGATTTCATGAAGATATCACCATTATTTTTAGGGAAGTGAAGTTTCATATTATTTAATCTTTGAATAAGTGCTTCTTTAGCTCCTGGAATATTTTCAACATCTCTTTTCTGCAACTCTTCTATTGCTTTTTCAAGTCCATTTTCAAAATCGTTCAATAACATTTTCCACGTTGTATCTTGGACTTCTGCCATATTTATTCCTCTGTTTTTAAAAATTAACTAATATTCCAATTTAATTCTGTTGATATTTTTTTTAAAGCGCTAATTAAAGGTACTAGTAACTTCTTATCATAGATATTTGGAGATGATACTCCTCTTTGAGCTTTCCAACCCATTTGAGTGCCTTCCCCCATTTCCCTTTGTCCATATTTTAATATATTACTAAGATCTCGTACCCACCAATAGAATCTGAACCATTTTCTGTTTGGGTTGTCTTTCGAATAGATAACTACCAATGCTTTCCATTCACCCATCAACCTTTTCACTGTTATCCCACTTACCGGCAAGTAAAAGTTTATTGGAAAATTTCCGTGAAAGCGTAAATCGAGGTCTGTTGATGCCACATTAAAAATTGGTTGATCATATCCTTCTAATATTACTATTTCTCCACAATGTTGACACTCATAATGGGACCTCTTTTTATCCATTTTTTTTGCACATTTTGGACATGTTCTGTTTTCGATAATTCTATATTTGATGATTTCCAAATTTTTTTCTTTTTCTAGTTCTTCTTCCGATTTAGGCTCTTGCTTTCCATAACTTCCACTCCAACCCCAAATATCATCAAAAGATTCATCAAATTTTTCTAAAGAAATAATGATATTATTAAGTACTTCTTTATCATAAATTTTAAGCATGCCTGCGTGCCGTAAATTTTTCCACCATGACAATCTAACATACTTTTCCTCTTTTAAATAGGCACTATGACAAATTAAAGCCGCAAATAATCGATTCTCTGTTTTACTTAAAGTAATTCCTTTCTCACAAATTTCATATTGTTTATTTAAACTTACATTTTTATGAAAATACTCCCCTTCTTGAAATTCACCCTCCTCTATTGTTGATTTCTCTTGCGCACTTTCTTTATCCTTCTCTTTAACTATTTTTTTACATTGAGGACATTGAAAAATTCCAGCAACTAGAGACTCCATTTCTACATTACATGCAGGACACTTCAAAATTAATCTTCACTGCTAGTTATTATTAATCTTTCATAATCTAAATTTAATAATTTTATTTCTTTCTTAGTTATCTTTAAAGCTTCTTCATTAATATTCATTAACTCTTTTCTTAGGTTTACTAATGTTTCCTGTATAAAGTCTAATGTGTTATCTTCATTATAAGTAACCTGTTCAATAAATCCAAGATATTTGAATTTTTTGTTCTTACCCGAATAATAATTTTTTAAATTAACGATTTTCTTTTCAATTTGAGCCATCTGATATCTAATTTTTAATAAAAATACTAACTTGGAGTTCCATTCTTTAAATAAAGTATCTTGTTTATTAATATTATCAAAATTAAATTTATCAGGCAGCGCAACGTTCTCATCTTTTAGATTCTTTATAATATCCTTATTTTCCTCCATTGCTTGATTGATTTTTTTTAAAACAGGTTTTGTATTTAAAATTGGGTCAAAAATTTTTATGAATTCATGAACTTTTTCCTCAATTTCCTTAAATCTTTGATAAAATCCTTCTATGGTTATTTCTATTTTGATTGCTTGATAGATATTACCGTATTGATCTAAAATATAATATAAATCATCTGCTAATGTATAATCATGTTCACCAATTTCATAAATTAATGAATGCATGATACTGCTTTTTTCACATCTTACTCCCTTTAATCTTGTGAGAGCCAAATTAAAATTTCTTCTTGTTAAAAACTTAAATTTCTTGTTAATTATTAAAAATAATGTATCATCTGGAACAGAAATAGTATCCTCTTCAATTGTTATCGTTTCTTCTCCTAATTTTATTATGAAATCATCATCTTTTTGTTCAAACTCTCTATTACTGCGAATATTTTTAATTAATCCTAAATCAATATAAATTTCAATAAATTCTTCATCCCAAAAATTAACGATGTTACTTTTATAAATATCATCTATGATTAGAATTCTTTCGTAAGATTCTATGAGATTCTTATCACCTAAATTCTTAAATAAATCATTTCTAATTACATAAAGGAATAAAAGTATATATCTCATATCAACATCGTCCATGATGTTATCTATTAATTTTGCATCATCTTCCATAGTTAATCTTTTATGTTCCATACCTAAAATCCACTCATTATTTTTTAAATTGCGAAAGCCTTTCAGTTAAAAAGAGTAATATAACTAATTAATCATTCCTAAAAAATTTTTCTAAATTCATTAAAACTATTTAATATAAAAGCAAAAATTTTTAGTTCTTGTTTCTATTTAATTAATTAGAAATTTTGAATTCATTTTTATTAACAATATCAATTTTAGGAGATTATTAATATGGGACGTCGTAAAAGAAAACAAGCTGCACCGAAAAGGGTTAAAAGAGTACCTAAAATATTTACATGCCCTGATTGCGGTGAAAAGAGTGTTAAAGTTACTGATATTAAGAAGAAAGGTGCTTTTGCAACCGTTAAGTGCGGAAATTGCAGTCTAGAAAAACAGGTATTAGTAAATTCTATTTCAGAACCAGTTGATGCCTTTGGAGATTTTATAGATATTTTTTATGCTGATCAAGAGATCCAAAGGTTAGAGAAGCGAAATCAGAAATTAAAAGATGAGAATGAATGGGGAGAACTTGCGTTTTCTTACACAATTTTATCAGATCTTTGCAAAATCAAAGCTGCAATATTATTGGATGAGGAAGATGTTAACCTGGAAGAAGTGAATGATTGGAAAATAAGAAGTGAGTATTATAAAAACCTTGAAAAAGACGCGCTTTTGAAACTTGAAACGGATGAATTAGAGAGAGGAGTAAGAACAGATGAAGAGTCATTATTCGCTGAAAGCGATTCAAAAATAAAAAAAGAAAGAAAAATAAACGATATATTTGATGATCCTGGTTTTCTAGAATTTTAAAAATAAATTCTTGTTTCTTCATGAATATAATGTTAAAATTCTTAACTAATCATCCTATTTGATTTACTAAACTTTCACTTTTAATTGAATATATGATTAAAAATAGGCTTTAACAATATATTTTTGATTGTGATGTATAAAAGTATTATCTATACAAGAAACCTTAAAAAATAGGGATTTTTAAGCACTTTATTTAAATTCTAATTTTAACACCTAAATTGGTAAAAGTTTCTTTAATCTTCGTAGTGTTTTCTAAATAAATAATCGAATTCTTGGTGTTTGGTGTACCTCTTTAACCAGATTGCCCTTTGCGACGAGAAAATAGCTCCTTCAATTCTCCCATTATTGCACCTCTGAGAGATACAGGACTTGCGGGTCTAACAGGGCCAGGCCCTCCAGGTGGACCTCCGGGTGGTGCGCCTGGTGGTGGACCCGGTGGACTTCCAGGTGGTGGTGGAGCGTTTCTCGGTGGAGGGCCAGGCGGGCCAGGTGGTGCGCCAGGTGAAGAAACTGCTGGAGCACCTCCAGAACGTGATTTGAGCGCGGATATTTCACTATTTACTGCATTTATTTGATTTTGCAAATTAGAAACATTTGAATTGATACCTTGTAGGCTATGGTCTACTAGATCTGGGATTTTTAACACAATTTGCATTATCTTTTCAACAATTTCACCGAACGCATTTAATTTTTCTTCCATCGGTGCTTTTCTTGTACTATCTAAAAAGGAAGCAAATTCTTCTGCACACATTTTTCTACAATTTTTATAATTTCAAATATAATTTTTCTATTAATTATATAGATTTTTATTTAATAAATTTAAGTCTAAGCATAGGAATGAAAATTTGATAATATAATATAAAAAAAGAAGAATATATTTTTATTAACTTAATTCTGCTACAGTGTCTTT
>JAHLWJ010000155.1 GCA_019057975.1 Promethearchaeota archaeon
TAGATTTAAACGTAGAATGTTTCGTTTAGTTATCAGTTGGGGAAGTATTATTATAATGATGTTTGCTTTTATACACCCTGACTGGTATATATTCACTATTTGGATATCGATTTGGATTGTAGGGGCCATTCTATTACCCTATATGATCTTTAAAGAAAAAAGAGAAAATATTTCAATAAAATGGCGATTTTATACCCTCATTCTATTAATAATTTTACTCATTTTATTTGGAATAATATTTGGTATACAAGTTTATGTGAATTTTTTTTCCTAATAGACACCTAACATTTAAAAATAATGACTTAGGACCGGTTAGACGGTTCTAGCGATTTTTTACATATCTTCTCTAAAATGAAAAGTTGAAAACTTTAAATATATGTTAAAATGAACTAATATTTGTAGATATTAATTTAAACATAAAAGTTTAATAAAAAAAATAATAAAGAAGTGATCTAATCTATGGAAAAATTAACAAAAAGAATTATAGCAATTGTTATTATTGCCGGTCTTGGTGTAGGAGGAGGATTAGCAGCTTGGTATTTCCTTTTAACACCCGTAGGAGTTAAATACGAGACTCCAGGAGTTACAGGTGTTTCATCTAACCGTATGATTAAGATTGGAGTACTTGGTGACACTAAACGCACCACAGGTGAAGGAGCTTGGCAAGGTGCTTGGTTAGCAGCATATGAAATAAATACTGCTGGTGGGATCGATGTTGGTGGCGAAACTTATTATATTGGTCTTATATCTGAAGATACTGATGAAGAAAATCCCTATTTAGATGTAACTAAAGGAGTTGCTGCAGCACAGAAGATAATAGAAGTAGATGAAGCTGAATTCCTCCTTGGTGGATTTAGAACAGAATCATTGAAAGCATATATTGAAGTAGTAATGGATAAACATAAAATCTTTATGGGTACAGGTGCGGCCACAGATTATTTCTGTGAAAATGTTAAAAGTTATCCTAATAGGTACAAAACTTTCTTTAGAACTATGCCAATTAATTCAACTGAATTAGGAGTTCAATTAAATAAATATATAGGTTACCTAATATATGTAGCCATGCCTATGGCTGCTTTTACACAGTTAGGCTGGCCCATGCCGGGTACAAAAGGCAGTTTAAACATAACTCAGATTGGAGTTCTCAGAGAGGATCTAGATTGGACTTTACCTATAATAGCGGGATTAAATGCATCTTTTGCCGATATTGGAATAACCGTTGTTCATGAAGTTGCAGCCCCACCTACTGCGGGAGTGACTGATTTTCAAGCATATTGGACTCAGATGGAAGCAAAGGGTGCTCAAATAGTTCTTCCCCTATTTTCTGCTGCAGGAGGATCCGCAATCATGATGAAAGAATATGGTATTTCTAAACCAAAATGTCTTGTCGCCGGAATTGATGTAGGTGCACAAGTAGATACTTTCTGGGGAGATACAGTGGGAGGTTGTGAATACGAAATATTATTTCAACCAGTAATGGATACTAACAAGACACCAACCACTCAAGCGTATTATAAGAATTATATTGGAAACTTTAGCCATGAACCAGTTTATACAGCATCAGGTAGTTATGATGCAGTATATCTTATAGCATATGCAATTGAGGATAGTCAATCATTTAATTATCTTGATGTAGCAACTTCATTAGAAGGGTTAAATACAACTAATCCATTCATTGGTGCTATGGGTCAGTTAGCTTTCAATAATAATCATGATCTTGTAGGAGGATATCCATATGGATATACACTTTTTGCACAGTGGCAAGCAAATGCAACTAAGGTTTGTCTCCCTACGGCATGGTACGGGGTAGTTCCTCCATTTTGGGGAACGTTAGATTTATACCCACCTACCCTAGCAACCGGAGATTTATTGTTACCCCCATGGAATATAACTAAAACTTAGTCGCTTAAAAAAAATTATATTAATATTTTAAATCTCTTTTTTTTCTACTTTTTAATTAATATTGATTTGTAAATTTTCTTTATCTTTAATGAAAGAAGGTTTCTTATTTAGAAATCCCCGTAAATAGATGTGGTAAGCTTTTTATCTTTAATTTCTTATTCAAAAAAATCAATAATTATCTTTATAAAAGATAAAGTAGAATTATTATTATCAAAAATATTAAATTTTATAATATACTAAGTGTTTCTGAATATTTATTTTAAGAATTCTTATTAAGGTGATCGTTTTAATTTGATAGAAGAATTTTTAGTTCTAGGCCTAATACAAGGCTTTATTTATGCATTGTTAGCTATGGGTTTCTCCTTAGTATATGGTGTTGGTGGTGTCTTAAACTTGAGTCATGGGGGGTTTTATTTACTCACAGCATATGTATTTTTCTGGAATTATATAAGTCTTGGTGTAGTTAATACAATTATTATTTCATTAATTATGATAACGATTATAGGTGGGCTCGCATATTTATTTCTTATCAAGCCCTTAGAGCACACCCCTATAGGTGTTGTGATAGGTACATTTGCATTAGCTTTCTTTATTGAACAGTTTGTACAATTTGCTGGTGATGCAAAAATCCATTCTGGTATTCCTCCTTTAATTGAAGGTTCTATTGAGTTCTTAGGATTTGAAATTGATGCGCATTTATTATTAATTATTATAGTTTCACTAACAATCATCGTATCTCTCACAATATTTATTAATAAATCAAAACTAGGTAAATCTATACGGGCAGTATCTCAAGATCGCGAAGCTGCTACACTGATGGGTATAAATGCTGATAGAATTCTTCTATATACCGTCATGATATCTGCATTTCTTGCAGGAATTGCGGCTATTTTATATATCCCTAAAGATATAGTAGCGCCCCATAAAGGTTGGAGTATTTTAATTAATTCTTTTGCTGTAGTTGTTCTTGGAGGGATGGGAAGTTTGCTTGGAAGTGTAGCAGGTTCTTTTATTATTGCATTTGTAGGAAGTTACTGTAATTTTTACATAGATCCTTCTGTTTCTTATTTGGTGCCAATTATTATAATAGTAGTGATGCTTATATTTAGACCTCAAGGGTTATTTGGAAAAAAAGAGCTTCTCTAATAAAAAGAGAAATATATAAATGGTGATTTGAAAAATGTTTAAAGAAGTACGTAAAAAAGTAGAATCATTTCCAGGATATTTAAAATCTTGGGTTGGAACTTTTAAAGGGGGGTTAACAATTTTCTGTTTGATTATCCTTTTAATTATTCCATTATTAACTCAAAATGCTTATTATTTAGGGGAATTCTTTACACTCGCTATGATATATGCTATATTTGCCGCAAGTTGGGATTTATTAGCTGGAATTGCAGGACAAGTGAGTTTTGGGCATGCAATTTTCTTTGCAATTTCAGGATATATATCATCAGCCTTTATAGTTTATTTTGGATTCCCATGGATAATCGCCCTTTTCATTGGTTCAATCATAGCAGTTGTCTTTGGTTTATTGATTGCGGTTCCATGTTTAAGGTTAAAGGGACCTTATTTAGCATTAGGTACAATGTCATTTGGATTAATCTTATTCCTACTGTTTACAATGGGAGGATTATCAGAAATACTAGGAGGTTCAGGTGGGATATCAAAAGTTCCCCCAATCTCACTGAATCCTGTGATAGAATATATTATTACTTTATTTATTATGGTAATAGTATTTATTATAATAATTGCAATTGCAAAATCAAATTTTGGTACAATCTTAAAATCTATCAGAGATGATGAAAGAGGTTCTGATGCCTCAGGGATTAACACTACAAAGTATAAAATATTTGCATTCATGATAAGTGGTTTTTTTGCTGGAATTGCAGGTGCTCTTTTTGCCATGCATTATAGAGGTGTGAATCCAGCATTTTTTCAACCTCTATACTCATTTTATGCAATAGTTATAGCAGCTTTAGGGGGTATAGCAACGATCAGGGGATCAGCATTAGGGGCTTTTTTCTTTGTCATCGTTACTCGTATTTTCGAGAATATTGAGTTTTTTGCTGATGTCGAACCATTATTTTTCTTTTCTATAATATTGATTTTTACTATTAGATTTGCTGAAAGGGGAATAATAACACCTGCAATTGAAAACCTTAAAGATTTATGGGATTTAGTATTAGGAAAATGAAATTATAATTATATTATTTGTGATTTAATTAATGGGTATAATTTTAGAAGTTAAAAATTTAACAAAAAAATTTGGCGGATTAACCGCAGTCAATGATTTTAGCTTTGAACTCAAGCGTGGAGAGTTTGTTGGTTTGATCGGTCCAAACGGCGCTGGTAAGACTACTGTATTTAATTTAATATCGGGATTCGAGAAACTTAACACCGGTTTAATCAAATTTGATGGAAAAGATATTACAGGTTTAAAACCTTATAAAATAGTAAATTTAGGTATTGCTCGTACTTTCCAATTAGTAAGGTCATTTAAATATTTAAATTTACTCGATAATGTCACAGTTTCTTGTCTATCATCAAGAGGTAGAGAGGTTTCTAAAGAAATAGGGACTGATGAATATGCCAGCTCAATTCTCGCTTCAGTTGGTCTTGTTGATAAAGCAAGATTACCCCCTATTATTTTACCACATGGAGATCTGAGAAAATTACAAATTGCTAAAGCTATTGGTACGAATCCAGAATTACTTCTTCTTGACGAACCGTTTAGTGGTCTTACATACGAAGAACAATTAGGAATTACTGATTTGATTAAAAAATTGCATGATGATGGGGTCACTATTTTTATAACTGGTCATGTTCTACGTGAACTTATGACATTAGTACCAAGAGTAATAGCAATGCATCAAGGTAAATTTATAATTGATGGCTCTCCTCTAGAAGTTGCTAAGAATAAAATTGTAAGAGAAGCCTATTTAGGCAAAGGTGAAGAATTTGCTTGAAATAAAAAAAATATATCATTATTATGGGAAGGCAAAAGCCCTTGAAGAAATAAATCTGAAAATTGAAAGTAATGCTCTGGATGCTGTTATTGGTCCAAATGGTGCTGGTAAATCTACACTACTCAGAGTAATATCTGGGTTAGAGGAGCCAGACCGAGGAAAAATAGAATTTTTAGGTGAACGAATAGACGGAGTAAAAGCTCATAAAATCGCTAAAAAAGGAATTTCTCATTGTCCTGAACATCGTCGACTTTTTTATGATATGTCTGTTGATGATAATCTTAAATTGGGAGCGTATTTACTGAAAAATAATCAAAAATATAAACAATTAAGAAAATTTATTTTTGAAACATTTCCTCGTCTCAAAGAAAGGTTAAAGCAACGAGCTGGAACATTAAGCGGTGGAGAACAGCAAATGTTGGCAATTGCGCGTTCAATCATGTCTAACCCTAAACTCCTTTTGATGGACGAACCTTCTCTTGGTTTAGCTCCAAAAATAAAGACAACAATATTTAATGCTATTCAAAAAATAAAAGAGGAAGGAACTACAACATTATTGATCGAACAAGATGCTGTATTAGCTATGGATGTTGCTGAAAATATTCATGTTCTTGAAGAAGGAAAAATTGAAATGAGAGGGACTAAACAGGAATTAGAAAAAGAACCTAGAATAAAAGAAATATATCTTGGTATTTAAGGTGATTTAATATATCAGCGTCATTAGAGAAATTATTAAGAGATGCTAGAATCGACTTGGTTTTATCAAGGATCGAGAAAGATTCTTCAGTCATTAATGAAGTTATTAGCAATTTAGATAGTGAAATTAGGTCTGTTAAATTTAATTCTATATATGTTTTGGGAGAATTAGGACAAAAATCTGAAAAAGCAATCTCTAAAATCATTAACTGTCTAAAAGATGATGATTGGAGTATAAGCCGTGAATCTATACGAACTTTAGGGAAAATTGGCAATGTTGCTGAACAAGCTATCCCAGAATTAAGTAAATTTTTAGATAATAAAGAAGAAACTATCCGAAAAGAAATAGCAATTACTTTAGGGAAAATCGGCAGCTCTAAATATGATTCTTTGACTAGTTTAATAACATTTTTGGGAGATAATTCTGAAGATGTTCGAACAGAAGCAGCTAAAGCACTTGGAGAAATTGGTCCTGATGCATTTGAAACAATCCCAAATTTAACAAAAAGTCTTAAAGACATAAGTTGGAAAGTGAGAACAGGTGCAGCCCATGCGATAAATTTAATTGGTAAAGATTCCACAAAAGCAATTCCAAGTTTAATAACTGCACTTGAAGATAAAGATTGGAGAGTACGTTTTAGAGTTGTGAATAGCCTTGCTGCTATTGGTGAGGATTCAATCTCAAGTCTTTTAAATATTCTAAATCATAAAAATCGAATCGTAAGGAAAGGAGCGATCGAAGCTTTAGGAGAAATAAAAATAGCTGATCCCTTAATTATTGAAAGTCTGGTATTATTATTAAGGGATCACGTTGAAAGTGTTCGTGGAAAAGCAGCAGATTCTCTCAGAAGCATCGGTAAAGATGCTGTTCCTGCATTAATTAAAGCAATTGATACTTCTAATTCAAAAATGAAAAGAATTATAATTTCTGCAATAGGGGGTATTGGTCAAGATGCAAAAGATGCGATATCTATTCTTGGTTCCATTTTAAAAACTGAAAGAGAGAATATAGAAGATCGTAGAAACATTTTTTATAATCCTACTATTTTTAAAAAAATAACAAGCCCTATTATCAACCGTTTAAAAGAACCACTATCAAAAAAAGCTTTAATACGAGTAGAGACGGCACGAGCATTAGGGAGAATAGGTATGAATTCAGAAGAAGCAGTTATCAATTTGGAATATGCATTAATTGATCCAAAAGCTATAGTACGAAAGGAATCAGCACTTTCTTTAGGAAAGTTAGGTTCTTCTGCTTCTATAGCTGTTCCTTCATTAATTAAAGCATTAAAGGATAAAAATCCAGACGTTAGATGGAGAGCTTCTGAAGCTTTAGGATTAATTAGAATATCTACTGAGGAAGTTATTTCAGGTTTAAATTCGTTAATACATGATAAATGTGATTATGTGTGTGAAGCTGCGATTAATGCAATAGATGACTTAACAGAAGAATAATTTACATATATTTAATAATTTTTTAATATAAATAACATCATAAAAATTAAAATTTTTAAAAGGAAATTAGAGGTTTTTAAATAAAATGAGTGAAGACCCTTATGCTGAGAAAATTTGGGTAAAAAATTACGATAAAGGAGTTCCTAGTACCATTGATTATCCAGAAATGAATGTTTTTGAATTTCTTGATAATTCAGCAAAAGAATTTGGAAGTCGTACTGCCATATGGTTTATGAAAAACAAAATTTCTTACAAAAAGTTAAAAGATCTCACAGAGAGATTAGCTACAGCTCTGGTAAATTTAGGGGTAAAAAAAGGGGATGTTGTTGCAATCATGATACCAAATTTCCCTCAATTTATTATAAGCTATTATGGCATTTTAAAAGCAGGTGGAATAGCTACTGCTTGTTCAGTGTTACATACAGAACATGAGCTTGCTTACCAATTAAATGACGCTGGTGCTGAAATTATTATTGCAAGGGATAGTCAGGTAGAAAAAATCAATAAAATAAAAGATCGCACACGTCTTAGACATGTAATAATTACAAACGTGTTAGATTATACGCCAATGGCTCCAAGAAATCCGCCAGAAATCGCAGGGACTATGCAATTTATTAATTTGATTAATAATACAAAACCAGATCCACCTCAATTTACTATTAACGCAAAAGAAGATTCCGTATGTCTTCAATATACTGGAGGTACAACAGGATTACCGAAAGGTGCTATGCTTACTCATTATAATATTGTGTCAAATTGCGTAGCTCTAGTCACTTGGGGCGGAGAAGAATTCAGAAGAGGTAAAGAAATTATCCTAACTAATTTACCATTATTTCATATTTATGGTCAAACTGTATGTATGAATGCACATATTTATAGTGGATCAACAGTAGTTTTAAATCCTGATCCTCGAGATCAAAAATCATTATTCGAAATAATAAAATCGACAAACCCTACAATGTTTCCAGGAGTACCAACGATGTATATGCGTTTATTAGAAAGAGATGATCTCGAAGATTATGCTAAAGATTTGAAATCTATTAGAATCTGTAATACAGGAGCTGCTCCCATGCCACCAGAAGTTCAGAAAGAATTTGAAAAAAGAACTGGAGGGAAAATACTTGAAGGATACGGTTTAACAGAATCTTCACCAGTCACTCATAGTAATCCATTTATTGGCCAAAGAAAAGTCGGTTCTGTCGGAATGCCTTTTCCTGATACAAATGTTAGAATTGTCGATATTGATGACTATACTAAAATACTTCCTATTGGAGAAGAAGGTGAAATTATAATGAAAGGACCTCAAATAATGAAAGGATATTGGAATAAACCAGAAGCCTCTGCAAATCAATTAAAGGACCGTTGGTTATTAACCGGAGATATCGGAAAAATGGATGAAGATGGATACTTTTATATTGTAGATAGAAAGAAAGATATGATAAATGTGAGTGGTTTTAAAGTCTATCCAAGAGAACTTGAAGATGTTTTATTTGAACATGAGGCTATTGAAAATGTTGCTATAATTGGAATTCCTAATCCTAAACTCATGGGGAGTGAACATGTTAAAGTATTTGTAGTTCTAAAAGACGGATATAAGGAAAATGATGAAATGGCAAATGAAATAAAAGAATTCTGTAGGAAAAATGTTGCGCCTTATAAAGTGCCAAAACAAGTTGAATTCAGAAAAGAATTGCCAGAAACACTTGTAGGTAAAGTTCTTCGTAAGGATCTTAAAGAAATAGAAGCTAGAAGACGGGGAGAAGAAGTTTAGTTTAAATTTATAATCTTTTTTAATTTAGGTTTTTTTCTCTCCATTTTTTTATGAAATCTTTAAAATTGTTTTCAGAGATTCCAAGAGAATTAGTGTTATCTTGATTTAGTATCTTATCTGACTTAGTGTTATCTCTAAACGATTGTTGCCAATCATAATAACTTACTGCTTTAGACATAATATTATTCTCAAATTTTATACAAATAAACCGATACGGTGTATCAATTTTCTAATAGTCATACAAATAATACAAATTTGTCTATTTAGATTTAAGTTTACTATTCTAAAATACGTACCAAAAGTACAAAAAAAAGAGTTTAACAAAGATATTTAAGGGAGAACTTTCACGTACTATTTAGTAATGAAATATCCGACAAAATTATTCGATTTTTAATTTCTTAAAAAAAATTTAATCATTATAAGTAATTTCTATACTAATTAATTTTCTAAACCTGAAAATATGAAAACCATTATAAGGCAACCCTTTAACTAAATTTCTTTTTTAATTTAAATTATCTTTTTTTCTAATACAAACGACATCATAATCTTTAAATTTTAAGCCTCCAGTAATTCTAATTAACTAAAAATTTTTTGATTAAGAAAATGAGTAATGAAGAACGTAAACAAAAAATAAATGTACGAGATTGGATTACTCTCAGCACAGTTATGATTGGAGCTGTTTTAACAATTCTTGCTTTAATTTGGCAACAACCACCTCCTACTAGTCATGGCATAGTTACAAGTACATTTTTATTAATGATATCATTTATATTTTTTGTAAATTCAGTATCTGCCAATTCTAAAGCTCAATTTGAAGCGAATCTTGGAAAAATTTCTGAAGAACGCATTCAACGATTCGTCACCTTCGCAGAATATTCTTTTGGGCTTGGGTTTACATTAGTTATTACAGGTTTTACAATCCTTGGCTATGGATATCTATTAGATTATGTAGGACGAGAATTAATTGCATTATTACTACCAATTACTTTCTTAGTAACTACATGGGTAATAATTTTTATATATAATATTATAAACTATATGGGTAAACCACTAGGAGCATTAAGAAGCTTTAAACGTAATCTTTGGATATTTTTAGAATTAATCTGCTTGGTAATAATAATATTTGACTTTTTTGAGCTACTCTTAATTCCTTAAACTTTTTTTTTATTTATTCAAAAAAAGCACGACATATCTTTTTGAATAGACTTCTTATTATAATCTGATGTCAGTAATTCCTCAAGTTCGGGGAATTTTGAAGGAAATATGTTTTCAAAGGCTCTTTTTAGCAGTTCAACATATTTTTTTCTATCATATTTATGCTTTTTTTCATCATATAAATCTGAAAGGATAACCTTTTTTTCAGGAAAATTCGGATCAGCATCAGCATTAAGAATAATATATCTCACATTTTTCCCAGCAGACGCTACT
>JAHLWJ010000156.1 GCA_019057975.1 Promethearchaeota archaeon
GTAACAGGAAAGAAAAAACACATAGTAATTCTTAGCCAGACCCAGCAGCTGTGCAGGTTAATACTGTCCAATATAAGAAAAGAATTTGAGGAAAATGAACTGCTAATTAAAGACTTTGGACCTTTTAGAGAAGTAACTGATCAGTGGAGCCAATATACAATTTTAATCCCTGCTTACGGTTGCCGGATAACTTGCATATCATGCGGCGAGTCCATAAGAGGGATAAGGCATAGGCAATACAGACCTGACCTTATAATATGTGATGATGTTGAAGACTTGCAATCAGTTAGAACTAAAGAAGGTAGGGACAAAACATACAGCTGGCTTACAAGAGAGGTTATACCAGCAGGAGATAAAAATACTAAAATTATTATTATTGGAAATAAGTTACATGAAGATGGCCTTATGATGAGACTAAAAAAGGCTATAATAGATAGCAGTTTTTCTGCAGTATACAGGGAGTATCCACTTTTAGGTGAGTCCGGCAGGTGTTTATGGACTGAAAAGTTTCCAAGTCAAGCTTCAATTGACAAGCTAAAAGATAGCATTGGCTCTGAATCTTCCTGGCAGAGGGAATACCTTCTAAAAATAATTCCTGAGGATGATGCTATTATTTTAAGGGATTGGATAACTTACTATGATATCATTCCAGAATACAATGGGGATTTTAGATTTGTTGCAATAGGAATTGACTTAGCAATATCTCTGGGTAGCAGAGCAGACTACACTGCAATGGTTGTAGCTTCTGTTTTTGGATACGACATGGATTTAAAAATATATATTCACCCATACCCAATAAATAAAAGGCTATCCTTTCCAGATGCTGTAGAGGAAATAAAAAGACTTTACGCCTCGATTGGAGTAGGTATTATTAAAAGGTTATTTATTGAAGAAGTAGCATACCAGGCAGCAGTTACTCAAGAGCTAGTGCGGCAAAATTATCCTGCAGAAGGAGTAAAAGTAATGTGTCAGGATAAAAGACAAAGGTTAATAGTTACAACACACTTAATAAAATCTGGAAAGATATTGTTTCTAAAGAAGGGTTGTGAAGAATTAATTTCCCAACTAGTTGGCTTCGGATATGAATCCCATGACGATTTGGCTGATGCTTTTGCAATACTTATTCAAAAGGTAATTGAAGAAAGCATATACCCACCAATACTTATAGGAAGAGCTTAAAATAATATACCTAGACTATTACCCCTTCTTCTGATACCATCTCCTCCCTATAAAGAAGAGAGGAGATTTTAGGATGATTGAAGACCAAAAGGATACTAAACTAAATTACTGCCTGTATGCAAGAAAGTCGTCTGAGTCTGATGAAAGGCAAGCTATGTCTATTGATTCTCAGGTTAAAGAAATGACTACCATTGCAGAAAAGGAAAACATATTTATAAAAGATGTAAGAAATGAATCCTACTCTGCAAAAATATCTGGCAACCGCCCTGTATTTAACCAGATGATAGAAGATATAAGAGATGGTTCATTTAATTCCATACTTACCTGGGCTCCTGATAGACTCTCAAGAAATGCAGGAGACCTTGGATCATTGGTTGACCTAATGGATGCTGATAAGCTTCATGTAATTAAAACCTACTCCCAGATATTTTCCAACAGTCCCAATGAGAAATTCCTGCTTATGATACTATGCAGCCAGGC
This sequence comes from Promethearchaeota archaeon, assembly GCA_019057975.1. The sequence goes on from JAHLWJ010000156.1 coordinate 1,660, forward strand.
AAAGCTAGAAAATGACAATCGGGCAATAAATGTAAAAAGAGGAATTAGAGCAAAATGTGAGATGGGATGGAGACCATGCATGCCACCTCTTGGATACTACAACAGGGCATTTAGAGGAATAAAAGATATAATAATAGACACAGAAAGAGGTCCAATAGTAAAAGAGATGTTCTTCCGGACAGCTTATTTAGGTGAAAGTGGAAGAAAGATAAAGAAGTGGCTTGATAGCATAAATTTTACAACAAAGGCAGGTAGACCTGTACCCTTGAGTCTTGTATTAAAAATACTAAAAAATTCATTCTACTATGGTGAGTTTGAGTATCCAATTGGTAGTGGCCGCTGGTATAAGGGATCACATGAGCCAATAATAGACAAAGATGTATTTGATATGATTCAGGCAAGAAGGCTTGGCCCAAGAGAGTCAAAATATGGAGCCAAAACCTTTGCATATAAATTCTTATTTAAGTGTGGAAACTGTGGGCATGGAATTACCGCAGAGGAAAAGTTTAAAAAGCTACTGGACGGAACATTTAGCCACCATATATATTATCACTGTACAAGGTCACTTGATAATGGATGTGGAAGGCATTATATAAGCCATGAAAAATTGGAAGAAAAACTAATATCACTTGTAGAGAATATGGATTTAAGCAAGATTGAGATAAGCCAGAGTCTGAAAGGTTCTTTTGGAGAATATAAGAAAGTTGCCTCTAACATATTTTTACAACAAAATATAGATTTTAAAGAGGATGGTATTGATTTAAAAAGCTATGCCAGGTATATATTTAAAGAAGGAACTAGCAGGCAGAAGGCTGAATTTATAAAAGGGCTTGGAATTCCGCTTTATCTTTATAATAAAAATATATATTCAGAACCCATCAAAGCAAATTAAGATCTATCCTAAATCATTTTAATACCCACTATGCTTATTAAAAATTAGTTGAATTGTATAACAAATTTTTAGTGAATAAATATACATTTCATAAACTTTATAAATAAAAATTATTGTAAATGCTATATAATTAACAAAATGTATGTAATGTTAATTCTTATAAAACTTCCCCATTTCTTTATTAGCTAAATAGTATTTATTTTAGTGGCCAAACACTTCAAATTTCATAATAAACTAAAAAATGCTAAACTAACATTATCCATAGAAGTTGCAGAATCTTTTAATTATTTTATTATTTATGTATTGAATCTAAAACATATTAAAAATATTATTATAAAAGATTTTTTTTATTAACTAATGAAGAAGTTTGCAAATTACTTAAAAATTCATATTATATTGATTTTTTCAATAATATTTATCTCAATTATAACTTTTACAATTGCTGGTTTTTTAATTCAGCGTAACTTTATCAATTTATTTTTAGCAATTACATTTTCTTTACTTTTAATCTATTTAAATACCTTTAAATACCTAAACAGATTTTGGGTTAGATATAGGAATACAATGAGGCTTAAGAAGGCTCCTTTTTTGTTTATTAATGGAATAATCATTTTTTTATGTATAGTTTTAATATTAATTGCAATTTTTTATCCTTTCCTATTTAGAAGAGGGATAATAGAAAGATTTCTTATAACAAGCATCTTGAGTAAGATATTTATCGTAATAAATATATTTTTATTGTTAATTTATTTGCTATTAAGTATTTTTTTAAAACTTGAATTTAAAAAAGTAAGCCCTAAGGAAGAATTTGATGAATACATATATAGCGATAATCCAATAAAATCAGAAAAACAAGACATTTTAGGTAGAATAGAATTCGTTGGTACTATCTATGGTGAAATTAATAATATTAGTAATTTAAATATTTATGGTTCTTACGTTTTTGGTCTATATAGCCATTGGGGAGAAGGTAAAACCTCTATTAAAAATCTTCTTATAAACAAATTTATTACAAAAGATAATTACATAATAGTTGACTTTGATCCTTGGAATTTTCAGAACGAAGAAGCATTACAAAATTCTCTTTATAAACATTTATATTTAGCAATTGAAAAAAAATATATATTTACTGATTTAAAAAGAAGTCTAATAAAATATAAAAATTTGATTTCTTTTGGCTTTTCGAGAATGGGGCCAAGTATAAAAGTTGACTTGAAAAAAGAATCTATAAACGATTTACGTCAAAGAGTTGAAAGCTTGCTAAGCTTAATAAAAGAGAAAATTATTATTTTTATTGATAACGTTGATAGGCTATCTATCACTGAAATATTACTAATTTTTAAAATTGTTAGACAGAATATGAATTTTAATAATATATTTTTTTTCCTTTGTTTTGATGATGTATTAGTTGCAGATTTATTAAAAGATGAAGAGTTGGGTAAAGAGTATTTAGAAAAAATCGTCCAAAAACCAATAAAACTACCTGCTATAGAGAAAGATAAAATTGATAATTTTTTATTTATTTGTATAAATGAATTATTAGAAAACGAGGGATATAATGTTGTAAAAAGAAAAAATTTCTTCGAAGATTTCAGATATTTTTATAACAGAGTTTTATACGTAAAATTTAAAACCTTAAGAACTGCCAAGAGATTTTTAAACCTACTAAAAACAGATTTTCCTCCAATAAAAACAGAAGTAAATACTTACGACTTTGTATTGCTTGAATTTATTAAAATATTTTACCCAAAAATATATGATGATATTTGGGAAAATGATTGGATATATATACCTTACACTGAGAGATTTGAAGGATTAGGACTATCACCTTTCTTTACAATGAGTGATGATAAAAAATATGAAACTATAAAAGAGCATATTGAAAAAGTAATAGAAAAGGAGAAAATTGAAAGCGATATCGGGAAGAATTTATTAAGAGAATTACTCCAGGAATTATTTTTTTATAATGTTAAAGGGGCATACACTTCACGAATTACTGCAGACAGCTTAAGTTCTGAAAGAGCAGAACAAAGAATTACTCATTATATGTGCTTTCCAAAATATTTCACATTAAAAGTTCCCATAAAAGAATTATCAGACGATTTTGTATTAAAAACAATTGATAAATGGAATTCAAATACTGCTTCTGTCGAAAGTGAATTATTCAAATTACAATCAGAAGAAAAGTTACTCGAATTATTAGAAAAATTACTGTTATTTATTAATGATATCAATAAAGAATTAGCGTTAAAGTTAATAGAAATTATAACAAAAAAAGCAGATTTTTTTTCCAGAGAAGGAGAAGAGCATTTTTGGAATTCAGAATTTAGTAAAGCTACTAATCTGCTGATTTGGCTTATTGATAGAAAATTAACAGAAGAAGAAGTTCTGGAAACTATTGATAAAACAATATTAAAAACTCAAAGCATAACCCTTGCTGTCGAAGTAGTAAATGCTTTATCGAAGCTAACTGGTGAGAAACTTTATAATTTAAAAAACATTTATAATGCACAAAGGTTAGAGAATCTAAAATCAATATTATCAAAACGTTTAGATGATTACTTTATTAAGGGTAAAATAAACGTATTTGAAGCTATTAAGTATGACAATGAAATAATTTTTATTATTTATCAATGGGCTTCTAATTGGCAAAAATACGATGGTATTAACAGTAAAAAATTAACATTATATTTAGAAAGCATCTTTTCCAAAGATATAAATAAATTCAACAAATTTATAGAATTATCTGGACAAAAAAGAGAAGACGAACTTACTTTAGATATCAATGAGTTAAAAAAAGTATATGACCTTTCAATTCTAAAAGAAATAGCTCAAAAATATATATCTGATAAAAAACTTTATAGTGAATATAAAAACCAAATTAAAAATATTGAAATGCTTTATAAATTAATATTAAAATTAAAAATTTAATTCTCTTGCCTTTAAAATTAACTAATACTAATTCAATTATTTTAAATATATAAAGGATAGAAATTAAAAAATGGAAGAAGAATTAAAACAATTAAAAAACTTTAAAAAAATACATAGCATAAACAATCAACAAATTATAACTTTGAATAAGTTAAAAATTTTTAATTATGTTGTAGGAGACATTTTCAGGTCTATTACAGGTGGAGCTTTAACAGGTACCTTTATTCAATGTTTCTGTTTAATTGATTATTTATCTGAAATGATAAAGTTAAACGAAGATGAAAGTGGGGAGAAAATAGATAAAAAAAGTAATAATTACAAAAAGTTTCTAAAGAAATATTTTAAAACTTACAATTCAGAATATCTCTATTCCATTCGGTGCTGTTTAGTACACACTTATGGAGTTGGTGATGCATTAGAAAAAGCAAAATTAGGAGGATATCAGCTGCAACATAAAAATCCTGAAAATCACAAAGTAATTGAGAGAAGAGAAGGTCATGAAAATCCAAAATATTGGCTTAATTTAAGTGACTTTTTTTTCGATGTAGTAAAAGTTACTCATAATTTCTTTAATGAGTTTGTAGGTAAGCCTGAAGAAGAATTAGTAACTATTGCTAAAAGAGTAACAGGAACAATTTCAGTAACAAAATTTGATGATGTTACTCGAAAACCTATATTATCTTCTCTAAATTATGGAAATGTTCATAGTGCATTATCCGCAATGGACCTAAAGCCAATCAATTGGGGTGTTGTTAGAAATGAGATTTATAGACTTTGTTTAACTAAGTAATTAAATATAAAATAAACTCAAAAGTTTATTATCAAAACTTTTCTAAATTCTATATTAAAAATTTTCTCATTGAATAAAGATAAACCAATAATCTTCTATTTCCTATCATCAAATAGTGTATCAATTTCTGAACCATTTTTTAAAAAAATAATTTAAGTATTTTGTGAATAAATAAACATTTTATTGACTTCTTATTTAAGGAATGCTATTAGTGCTATATAAATAACATAATATAGAAAATGTTAATTTTTGCACAAAAAGTAAAAAATAAGTCTAGTGGAGAAAAACACAAATTATCTCCAATCCTATAAACTGATTTACTAGAGAATTAATATACCAATTTATCTAAACCAATTCATAACCTACCAACATAAAGTAAAAATATCTTAAATCATTTCATATAAGATATTTTAATAAGAAACTTGCTAAATTTTTTAAAACTATTATTAAAACTAGGGAAAGTGGTCACTTTTTTTACTGCTTGCTTTGGCTGGGGAGAGAGGATTCGAACTAATAGCTAAAATAAATATCATACCCATAATTTGTTATAGATATGCTATGATTTTTCCAAGATTAATTAACTGCACCAAAACTTCTATCCCTAAAAATTAACCAAAATAAGCATCAAATAGACAGGAATTGCTATGTTTTTTTAGTTTTTTATTTTAAATTTTAAAAAAATAACATAATGTTCTGATGTTACAGTTTCTAAAGGAGACAAATTAAATTAAAAAAATAAAAATAATAAATCCCAAATTTAGCCATTAAATTTTAATTGAACCTATCCCCAGGGTTACCAGAATGAATTCTGAGACACTTAAATCAGCTTATTAATAGGTTTCTATTATAAACTTTGTATAATTGCTCATATGGACATCTGGGTAACTATTTAAATATTAAAAATTTTTATATTATTCTAAAAAAATGTTACTGCTTTGTTATACAAAAGTTACTTATTTTTTCTATTAAAAAGTTTAGCCTAAAATATACCTTTTTAAAAAAGTTTAGCCACACTATCCCTGACACTCCAAGCTGATGGTATTAGCTGCCCACTCATTTAATTACTTTTATTTAATCAAATTGTTTCATTATTTCTATATAGAACACACTGTTCTATTGTTATATTGATAATTGGCAATTTCTAAGTAGTTTTTAAAACCTTTTTTTATAATTATTTATAATCTAGGGACAAATGACACGTTTACAAATTTGAACTATATTTTATAACAGATGATATAAGTGGCAACAAAAATATCAACTTTACAAATCGTTTTTGTTAAATGAGATGTACAAAATAGCCTTATTTTTCGCATTTATCTTTTTTTATGCTAACTTACCAGACCTTTTTTAGTTGAGATAAATGCAACAAACGACTCTCTGTATAAATAATTCTCTATACTTCCGAGTCGTTTGTTAAATTCAGAGCGTCGCCTTAAGTTTATTGCCCTCCAGAAGGTGCTCCAGGCGTTCCTGGAATGTTGAAATACTGATACTCAATGTAGTACCCGTGGGTTACAGTTCCTTCTGCGTCTGTGAAAAAATGGTAGTCAAATTTTTGCTGAAATAAATATGGCCCACCACTTTCTTTTGTCAAGCCTGGCCAAAACAATACTGTATTAAATCCACCTGTATATTCCCCATCACCATCAGTATCTTTTACGACGAATTGATTTGACCCACCTGGAACTGTTACTCCAGGTACCCAATATTCTTCAAGTTGGATAACCTTTTTAGTGAATATCATAGAAGTGCTGTCAAACGCAAAATTGTTATCGCAAGCGCCTTCCGTTTTTGTAAGAACTCCACCGTACTTCCCATAGTCAACTGTTACCCCACCTTCTCCATAGATTCCATCCAAGTCACGGTCCAAGCACCATCTATAATAATATCCTGCTCCTTGGTCTGTTCCGCCCCATGGATTAGTATCTGCCCACTGCCACTCTACTTTTATGTTTCCATAGTTTATCCAAACTCCTGGGTCAGTATCTTTTCCTTGACCTTGAGCGAAAACTGGAGCTGTGGGCAAAAATACCATTACAACAACAACTAAAACAACAGTAATTAAAATTGTCCATTTTTTCATTTTTCACCTCCCTTCATAAAAACTTCTATAAAGAATAAAAAACCGCCTTATTCAGACGGTTTGACTGATGACTTCACTTTACTCAAAGCGTCCAAACATGAGTATCTTTTTAAGCCACTTTATTTACTATTAATTTGTAATATATTTATAATACTATTGTTTATAAATGTCAATCTCGTTAAAATTAGGAATATTTTAACATAAAATAAAAGTTTCAGAGTTTTATAATGGGTTGCCCTGTTAATTGGCGTAGAGCCCAGATTATTTGGCTCCCCAAGGTGCGAAATTTCGAACCAAATTTTTAAGGAATTAATGAGGTTTGAAGAATTCATGAAATATTTATACTCTTGTTTATTATAATTCTATTTCTTTAAAAATAAAATAAAGGTTGCCTAATAATAGATTTTGAATCATAGACAATACATTACCAATTTGCTAAAGTTTGACTAGAAAATAAAGATAACCTATGAATACTTATAATAATTTAAAAGAAGCTAAAATAACTAATAAACTTAAAAATTTAATTGATGCTACCAAAATGACCAGCTTTAAGAAAATTGATAAAGGAGCTATTTTAAAAGGGTCGAGATTTAGAGAGACTATAGAAAAATATTATAGAGAGAAACTACTTTGGCCGTTAATAGAAACAGATTTAATTCTGATTTTTGAAGATTATAGAGAAATTATAGACAAAAACCTCATTATAGCAATTGAAGTAAAATATTTTCCTCCAAAAAAAGAAATTGATTTAGATAAACAACTTCGCCAAGCTTATAGAGAATTTGGCCAACCGCTAAGAAATCTAATTTACGGCTTTGATTCCATTATGCTTTGGCATATCTTTCATGAAAAAGTAGAAGATGAAAAAATAAAATCTTATACAAATACCGTTAATAAAACGATTAACAAACTCTGTTTACCAATGCTTTATTTTGCCACTAAGTTATTAGATGATAAATTTAAGTTTTACCAACCCTGGAATATTGATTATAACAACATTGAATATGTACTTAACTATATAAAAAACTCTTGTGCAGAAAAGAGAAATCCGTTGACTACAGAAGAAATTGAGAAATATAGAAACGCCATTAAAGTAACAGTGGGAATACCTTGAATAAAGTTACTCTCTCTTAAACTCTGTTACAATTGCTGGCTGCCCCAAGGTGTGAAATTTCGAACCATTTTTTGAAAGAATTAATTAAATTGAAATATTTTTTTTATCCAAAAAATAATCTCAATCTAAAAACCCACAAAAATATTTACATTAAAATCTTATTTATATAAAAAACGTCTAATAGGTTGTGATAATTATAAAAAATAAATTGAGGAGATAGTAAATGCAGGATAAAAAAAACAAAATCTATATATCTACCCTTGTAATTTTCTGGCTAATATTTGCTTTCTTTATTCTAAATGTATTCAGCATGTATTTAATTGGACCATTTATTCGATTTATAAGCATTCCTTCAATGGTTATTTTATCTATTCTTGGAATAGTACTTATTGTTTTGGCTTCAAGAGCAAAGTTTACAAAGATTTCAAAAGCATTTTTTATTCTTACAGGTGCATCAGCACTTGGTATGACTATCAGTGGAGTGTTACATAATCTTGTATATGCTCTTTTAGTAAAGCTGTTTAGAGAAGGTATTGGGAATGAGCCTGTCTTCTTTATTTTAGCAACAATTGTATGTCCAATAGCATTACTGGTTGGTGTGATTGGAAGTATTGTTTTAATGGCAAAGAAAAGAATTTTTGTCTAAGAAAATAATTAAAGGATTTTTAAGATATTTAAGAATAAATTGGCTGGGGAGGGGGGATTCGAACCTCCGCTCTACGGTCCAGAGCCGCAT
>JAHLWJ010000157.1 GCA_019057975.1 Promethearchaeota archaeon
AAAATTATAAGTGAGAATTATTATTTATTTACCTACAAAATTCGGTTATTTCACGTATCTCTATTAAAACTAATCTAACAATTATTATCCCCTGAATTTTAATGGTCTAAGAATTAATTTAAAAAAATTTGAACTCTTATTTTTCAATAAATAGACACTTTAAGATTAGCTTTTAGTTCTGTAACCGTTTCACGAACTTTTTTTATTATTAAAATCCAGAAATGCTTTGACAACCATGTGAAATTTTGGGTCTGATACCACTGTTAAATGATCTTTCCCTTGGATTTGAAAGTGACACACATCTGGAAGTATTTGGGCCACTAAAGTTTTGTCTCCGAGGAGAATCTCACTAGAACCTAGAACAGTCATTACAGGCACTTTAATTTTCTTAAGAGCTCCTCTTCTTTGGACAGGAGAAGCTATTACTTCAAGCTGGTCCTTTAGTGAGTCCGCCTGTACAGCAGCTAAAGCAAGTAAATCATTTTCACCTAATTCTGCAACCCTATGGAATGCACGAGCCATTACGTCCTTAACTTGATCGATACTTTCTGCCTTAAACGCTTCGCTTATCCGTTTTGTGCTTTCTTTATCCTTTGATATTTCCTTATCATCTTCATTAATGATGATAGTAGACTGTATTAAAATATTTATGGATGTTATTACTAGATAGAGAACCTATATATCTTAAAAAATTATGAATATTGCTTATAATCTTGTCTTTAATTGGTCAAAGATAAACTTAGTTCTTTTTAGGTCATCTTCATTATAGATTAGCAAATCGTTTTTAATCTTCTCCTTAACTTTCTCATCCTTACTACTTAAAAATCTCTCATATTCAATTGGAGCTAAAATACCATCAGAAATTTCCAAATCTTGTTTTGGATAACCCAGAAACTCCGAGACTTCTTTAAGTCCGCAAGGCTTTCCTAATGGTAAAAAATACTTTTGTTTACGTTGACTTTGAGTATATAATAAATCTTGATATAAATCGAAAAATGAATCTTTTATATGGTTAAAAGGTAATTTAAACCTACTAAAACAATTCCGTAGATGAGGAACATCTGCAGTCGTAGACCTATATGCAATTAATAACGGTTTTTCATTCTCTACCCATCGACTAAAGTTTTCTAACATTTCCTTTTCATCTTTCGGTTCATCTAGGAATAATTGCTGTACTTTGCCATTCCTATCCATCCAACCTAAAAGAAACATGCCATGCGGTCCACAGCTTGTACTTTCTGGATCATATTCTGCATCGAGAAAATATATGTTTTTTTCCTCTAAATTACCGAGAGCTGATTTTATCCCTTTTTTATTTATAATACTATTAGATTCAATTGCTTTCGCATAATTAATTATTAGGTATAATGTATGTTTTTGAATATCTGAAAATGTCTGGTATAATTGATTATTAGGGCTTAAGGCTGCGAGTTGTTCTACATACTGAATTCCATGTTCTTTCAATTTTACTTCTGTTTTATCTCCTACCATAGGAACCATTGTTAGACTACATAGGGTTTTCCAGTTAATATGAATATTATTTTGAGATATATCAATTAAAGCTATTCTTCCTGGAGCTCCATAATTATCGTGGGACGCACAATTTACAACTAAAGTATTGTGATATGGCTTAGACTTTCCTCCTTGTAGGTGGACATGTCCTGATATTACTAATCTTACCTTATTGGTATATTTCTCAATGAAGTCTCTTAATGAAATAGAACCTATGTGCTCTTTCCCGAACCTTATGGCGAAATCGAGAATCTCAAATGGAGGGGAATGAGAAACAATAATTATTTGCTTATCGACGACTTGATCTATTTTACGTTCTAAATGATTTTTTATTTCTTGCTCGTTATATAGCAGGTGACCTATATGACCAGAAGAACCTTCTATGCCAATTATGGCAAAATCATCTATAATTACAGGGTTTTCATGTACGTCATATACTTTTTTTCCATTAATTGCTTCTTTTATGTAAGGAAGATCATCATTCCCTGCTACCACACATAATCCATATTTTGAATTATTAGCTAATTTCTCAAATTGATTTACATTATTCATTTGATTTTGCAGGATAATTTTTTCTAAGGTCTTTTTATCCAAGTCCTCAAATTCCTCATCCATCAGTATAAATTGATTTCGATATTCCTTCTTTAGCCCCTTTGGTAGTAATTTGTACTCCACCTTATTAAACCGTTCTATATCATCTCCTGCATAAACAATAACATCTGGCTTTTCCTTCGACTTTTCTAAATAATCTATAAATTGCTCAATATCCTGAACCCTCCAATCTGAAAAGGCTAAAATTTTCATTTACATCTTCTTAAAAGGATTTAATCTTTTAATAATAAAATAAATCCATCCTTTTTAAATATATCGCTAAAATGGTAAGCGTTTCGTTTTGTTTTGGTTTGCAGTAGAATATATACGTCTGTATATGCTTCTATTTGTATGTATATTCATATATGTCTACATCTGTTCACTTATTCTTATTTTTAAATATCGTTTTATGAATCAACGAAGATAACATTCCGTTCTGTGTTCTTACAGATGGTAACCGATATCAAATATTTGAAACATATAAAAAAACTAATGTTTCGGATCGTTTATTGATAGATGTTGTTTTAAATAATGGAGAAGTAAGCATAGAAAAGAAGCTTGAATATTTAAACTTTTTATCAAAGGAAAATGTTAGAAATGGATCTTTAGAAAGAATCATTTTTATGTTTTTAATTTGATAACCGTTTCACGAAGAAAATTTCATTGCAATAATCCTTAGAAATCAAAGGGATATAAAGGTAGTATCATCCCTGAGAAATTATTCTAACTTATAAAACATTATTTGAAATCATCAATTGATATCTTTTTTTCTAGGTTTTATTTAAAAGCATCTGATTATTTTTTTAATAAATAGAGATGTGTTTGTAAATGAATTATAAAGATAGATTTTTAAATTATGTATGGCCTCGAGTAGAAAGTTTTCTTGAATTATACTCACAAGCAACATTTACATCTTGGATCGGACCTTACATGTGGAATGAAGATGGAGATCTAAAAAGAATAATTACTCGGTTTTGTGAAGAAGAATTTGGACTATTAACGGTCCATAATGAAGCTAAAGTTGCTGAATTCTATTTTAAAACATTTAAAGACCAAGTGGAATCAGGAGAGAGACAAAAACGTAAGACTTATTCAATAGACATAGACATTACAGATGCTAGAGAATGTAAAACCATGGAGGAATTAAGAAATTTAAAACACGGTCTTTTCATTGAAGTTAAAGGAATAGCGAACACTATGTGGGAGATTGATGTGAGAAAAAAGATTGAAGGATTTAAAGAAGATTGTGAGAAACTGAAAGAAATGATTAAAAATCAATTTTGTAAATATGCGATTGCTATTCTTGTGGATAATGGAGATCAAAAAGGAAAGAATCACATTAAGGACAAACAAAACTATATTCAAGAATTAGAAAAAAATTATCTCCCCGTTGTCCCCATAATCTGGCAAAAAAACATATAAAGATCCATCTTTTATCTATTTGGATTAATTATATCATTAAGGAGACTAATCATTTTAATTAAATTTGATGAATAGTTTTATAAAATTCTAACCGTTTTACGAAAATTAATTAAAATTAAAAAAAAGACCTTATTTACGGTATTTATTAATTTTTAAGATATTTTATTTTTTATTTCTATTTTTATTAGCTGCTCTTTGAGCTCTTGCTTTAAAATCTTGATTTCTTCCTGATTTATCTGCATGGGATTGTATTCGACGAGCTGCTTTTCCATCCATCTTTTTTTTACTCATTTATTATCACCTATTATACTTAAATTTGATACAAATTATTCAGACTATAAATAGTCATATTTCTGATTTATGGTGATAAACATGGATTTCTAACATTGATATATAGAAAAATTTCATGATTGTTAATCAATTAAATCTTTGATTATTTTCAAAAAATTTAAACAACCTTCAATTGGCAATCCCCTCATTCTAATTGCATATTGATTTTTGTTCTTTTTTGATAAATCTTTTGAAAATTTTAGAATTCTATCCTTTACAATAATATCATTAGGATTTATATTAACAAGGCCTTCCTCAAATATTTCTGGATAAAATTCCAATCTAAAGTTAAAATTAATTTTATTTTCAATATTAGGAATTATTACTTCTGATGCTTTTGCTAAATTTTCTAGTTTAGAGGAGATTTTTATATCTAAAATAGAATCCAAAGGTTTTTTAAACTCAAGATACATCATAAAATTTGAGACTTCAATTTTATTTACTTTGTTAGGTTTCATAAAATAATACACCTCCATATTATTTTCTATTATTTTTGAAATACTATCCATCTCATTAACTATTGAGATGATTTTATCAATCTCAAGATTTTTATCATTATTATCAAATTTTAGATAAACATCATAAAAATATCCTTTTTCACCAAAACCCATTCCAATACTATCGAGATATTCAAAATTTTTATTTGGAAATATTCCGTACTTGAATCTTAATGTAGGATGTTCTTTACTTAGTACTTTAAAAGGATCAATCGGTTCAACTATTGGATTAGAAAATTTAATAGAAATTATGTCTTCCAAATAGATCTTAAATTCTTCTTGAAAGTCTAACAATTTATTTAATTCAAAAACTGGTTTTTCAAAATATACTAGCTTTCCTATTAGGTTATTGCTTATAGGAATAATTTTCATTTTATCTTATAACCTCCATATTTTGCTTTTTTTCTATTTTACGTTTTAAGGCATCTAGAAATTTCTTAGAAATTTCATTAATTTCAGTGTATTCATAATCAGAAGTTACCTTATCGCTTCTTTTTATTTTTATATTTACTTCTTGGTCTGTTTGAAAAGTATTTTTCAATAATAAGCTTTTTTGAAAGGAGTTGATTAAATTATGAATTGATTCACTTGAAGTTAAATGCTCTAAATCTAATTCTGAAGCTTTTTCATACTTCCTTTCACCTTTATATACTAAATTTCCAAGTAAAAACATAATAATTTTGTTTTGTTCCATAATTTCATTATTCTGGTTAATAATCATATTGTTTTGAAGATTAATTTTTTCAGTATTTTCTTTAGAAGTCTCCATTTGAGAAATCTCTTCAATATCATAATCAAAACTGAAAATATCTTGAGTTATATCAGAATAAAGTGATATGACAACAGTTTTACCTCGATTTGTGATGAAATACTCATCCTCACTTGTATTTTTTTTAATTTGTTCCTTCGAAGTTAATTCTTCAAGATATATCTCAAGATCAGGATCAGAAATAATTTTTTTAATCCTTATTGCTGATTTTTCATTGAAAGCTTTACTTTCATAAAGGGTTACTAAAATCCTCTGATTAATTGATAAACGCTCAAAAAAATCAGAATGGCTTATCACTTCAATTTTATTATTATCATTAATTTTAATTTTTGGTGAAAACTTTAAAAGGTGAGACAAAATTCTTAGATAATCATTAGCAGTTTGCCAATGTAGGCCTGATTTTTCACTGATTTCATTAATAGAATACTCTTCATTTATTTTCAAATTACTTAATACATTCATAAGAATTGAAAAAATTAGAGAAGGTTTTTTTTTTATAATTTCTCACCTTAATATTTATATACGTTTAATGTCTTCATTATAATATAAATATTTACATTTCTATATATTATAATGAGTAAAACAATATTTAAACTTGTTGGTTAAAAATGATAATACTTAGAGATTATGATACATTTCAATGGTATATCGGTGATTTCAATGATAGATGTAACACATATCGTAGAGATTTTAAAAGATAAACCTTTTTTACTTTATTATTTATATAATAAATACCAAACAGGTGATGACTTAAGATTACCAAAATTTATCAACAGAAGAAAAGTTGTTCTAGATCTTATAAATCTTGGCTTGATCGAGTTCATCACATCTATTAAAAAACATCTACATTTTAAAGATGCCAAATTTACAGATTTAGGAAATACTGTATATATTAAATTAGATTCACTAGGAATTTTTACTATTTTTGATAATATATCATTAATCTCAAGAGATTCTTTTATTACTCAATATGAAAGTAAATTGAATATACTGGAGGATAAAATCAAATATCCTCAATCTGTATTTTATAAAATTATATTGAAAAATATTGGAGATTTAAATAAATGGATTAGGAATGGAAATGTTGATTACAGAGTACTTGAAATTGTATTGGTTAAAAAAACTGAAGAGTTTGAAATTTTAAAAGTATTATTCGAATTTAAGTGCGAATTTTGTGCTAAAAATATGAGTTACTTAAAAGATCTAACTTTTTATTTTGATAATGATGATAATCTCTATTTTCAAATAAAATGTAATAATTGTGAATTAACACATTGGATATGTAAAAAATTCCAATGTTTTTATTTTATTTGAATATTTGGTTATATTAGATCAAATCCGAAGGAATTTAATTCTTATTAGGAAACTTTACTAATTTAAAATTTAAAGATTTTTTCAATCTGCTGAAATTGCTCAAATTTTATAAAGAAAATTGCAGAATATATATTTGTAAAATTAAAACTTAATTTTTCTTAGGAGTTATGGCAAATTTCCTTAGCGAACCTCCAGAAACTGCAACCCGTGGAGAGAGAATGCCATCCAAGCAGATTTGGCCGTACATGATATCAGGTTTCAATATGATGGGGATTTTTTTTATGGGAATCCCCCAAGTACATATTTACAATAACTGTTTCACGAATTTTAGAACAAATTTCTTTTTAATGTTCTAGTTTTCAATAAGTTATTTTTAAAAAAGTTATACAAATATATAATCATAAGATTTAGAATTGTAAGTAATCCTTAAAAAGGCTTTTTCAAAGCTTCAAATTTGTAATATTTAAGGTGATAATTTGGTTAATCTAGATAAACTCACAGTAAATTATTTAAATAAATTAGGTAAAGAATTAAATATAACATTTAAAAGCTCTAGTAAAAAAGCTGATAAGATAAAAACAATACTAAACGCAGGGATCTCAAATAGCAAACTTGAAGAATTATTTAATAAATATTTAAATCAGTATCAAGATTCAAAAGGAAAACCAAAAATTACTAAGAAGAGACCAGTTCAAGTTTCGGTTAAATTAGAGGAACGTGTTAATCTACTAGAAGAACAGGTAAAATTTTTAATGTCTAAGATCGATAATTTTGAGGTATATTTAGCAAAAGAGCGTTCCTCCAAGCAAGTAGGTGGGGGGTACAACATATTTGATGTCCAAAAAATAATAATATCAAAAGTGTTACCAGGAGATTCAATATCTATTGATGAGATTATGAATATAAAGAAACTTAAGAAATATCCTAAGAATTTAATTGAGAAGGCTATTATCGATTTAATAGATGATGAAATTTTTGATGGTTCAGAGGGGCGTTCAAGTCAAAAAATACAAGGAAACATAGCGCGATTAATACGCAGGTAGGAGAAAATTCTAAAAGGAGGGAATGGTTTGGCATATCAAAGGAGGTTAACCTGGCCTTCGACAAGTGACTGCGAGAGGTTAAACTCTATTATATTTGAGACGAATATTAATCCATTTGGGATAGCATCTTATAATCCTAATGAACCTGTAACAGATTTTGTAGGGAGAAGGGAGGAACTTTTAAAATTTAAAGAACAAATACAAATTGTAATAAATAATAAAATCAGTAGATCTGTGAAATTAAATGGGCCTGCAGGTGTTGGAAAATCCACATTATTTAATTTTCTTAAGGAATCGATAGAAAAAGAGAGAATATCTATAAGACCAGATTCTGAGTATATATTAAAGGATTGTGATGTGCTTTCTACATTCTTTCAAATTCCTGATAAGATCTCAGATTTTTTAGACATTTGGAAACCAATGCTAGAGGGTTTAAGACCAGGATTTGAAAAAGAAATAGGTTATGATATAAGCTTACCAGAATATATTACCTTTCAAATAATCTATCGAATGTTTCTAAATGATAGAGAAAAATTAGCAGAAATTATATGGAAAGATACAGAACGCCCTCAGAGATTACACCAGGTAGAACTTAGGGATATTATAGATCCATTGTTTTCTCAAGGAATGCCAGCAGTTCTAGCACTTCAAGAACATTATTCTTTGAAAAAAAGAGAGCTCCGAGATGTTTTTAAAGCCAGAATAAAAGGCAGGACATACGAAATCAAACGAGTTGATAATAAAAATATTCTTAATCTTTTCAGAGTTATTGATGAAGATGATCCCGACGATTATTTGGAATTAATCCTGGATGCTAATTCAGATTTATTTAAGACCAATGATGATCTGATAAATTATTTTAATGATTTAATGCGTTATTATGCCTGTAGCACAAAAAAACAACCGATTTTATTGATTGGAATCGATGAAGCTGCAAAGGCAGATCCACAAATTTACAATCAATATTATCAAAATTTAGGAAATTTGTTTGTTAAATTGAGAAATACACTAAATGATATTTTATTTGTTTTCATATCTACAACGGAGGATTGGGCAGAATTTAATAACATAATAAAGAAAAGTACAGATCTTCAGAGCCAATTAGGAGAATATATGTATGAAATGCCCCTAACTCAATTGAATGTAGATGAATTGTCTCAAGTTTTCAAAAACCGTATGAATAGATTTTGGAAAAATTATCCTTCCCAACGTCCTCTTGAAGCACCTTATTATCCTTTCTCTGAGAATTTATTTGAATATGTATATCGTTATAGATTGAGAGATTTACGCGATACTATACACTTTCTTAAAGATATGTGGATTAAGTTTAAATATTTAAGAAAAATTCCCAAATTTGAGACGATTTTCGAATCCTTGAGAGAAGTTCGGAAATTTGATGCAAGGGGGTTCAATCCTAATAAGTTTAAAAGATTTGAGTGGAATATTATAAAAAATTCATTCAATGATCCTACAAGATTTAGAAGTAATTCTGCAAGATCTTCAGAAGTTGAAAAAGGACTGGAATATGCGTGGAAGTGTCTCTTATATGAAAATCCACCAACCATTACGAGAGTTGATAATAATTGCACTATTATAACATCAAGTGGTAGTCGTAGACCTGATATTTATTTAGAAATTCTGGGTAATTTAGGAGCTGAATTTCGACGTAATATTGAATTTCAAGTAAAAGCTTACGATCAAGGGGGGACCGTTGCCTTACACCATATTAAATCTTCACTCGAATTATTTAGGGAACAATTTACAGATTTTATATATTTTATAATCACAGGGAGGGGATTAAAACCAGATGCAGAAGCAGCAATTAAAGGCTTAGAAATAACATATCCAAATCGAATAAGACGTCCGATTTTAACTGAAGACCAACGAGATCGTCTGTATTTGTTAGCATTATATAAAGAAATTACCGGTAAAAATTTAGATGGAACCCTCCCAAAGGACTTACAAATTGCTAAAGATCTTCTTTCATTTATTATTGGACAACCGATTGAAGATTTTTTGTCGGGGATTAAAAGGTTAGCTTATAGACAGACAATAACCGAAGCTGAGATTATATCCCCTCCGGTTGTTGAACCTACCGAAACATCTCAAACTGAATTAACATCTTTTAGCGAAAGTTTAGAAGCAACAGAAGTTATAGCGGGGCAATTCGAAACTCAAGTAAAATGGTTAGACGATCATCCCAGCCTAAAACCTTATCGATTTGAAGCATCGGCACTTTGTGGCTACTTAAAAACTAGAGAAGATGGTAGATACAAATTCAAATTTACCATCCCTACAGTGGAAAAAAATGTTATTATGCCTAATGCCTCCCTACGTAAACAGCTATTTAGAACACTAGTTAAATTTTTGAAAGAAAAGGGATATATTGTTCCAGATAAATCATCGTTTAAACTTACTCAGTTAGGAGAGCAACTTTATCAAGCAGTAAAAGCCGACAATTATTCTTGTTAAAGATTATGGCATACGTAAAATACATTCACTTTTTTTTAGATTTACCTTGAGATCTCGGATTATTTGGGTTCAATTGATTTGATCTATTATCTTTTGCTGATTTATTAGCAGGATTATTTGGATTTTTTGAATTTGATCTATTATCGTTTGGACTTTTATTTTTACCCATTAAATTCACCTTTATGCTTAAATTAAATATATGATTT
>JAHLWJ010000158.1 GCA_019057975.1 Promethearchaeota archaeon
CTTATTGTATATTTTTTCACTGATTTAAATCTCCATTCATAATACGCATTCTCGCCTTCAATATATAATTGTAGAACGTTCCTATTTAAATCTTCACAACATTACAATAATAGAATGAGAAAAGGCTAATTAATTATTCAAAATTTAACACCTTGGCAAAACAATTCTCTTAGGGAGTAGTGTATTGCTTTTTTCCCATACTTTATTTTTTCATGGGAAAATAAGTAAAATAGCCATCTTACCAAAGTAATTCTTATGTTGCTTAACCTTTTTATATAGGATTTTAACAAACATTTGTAATATCCTTCGCTTAGGACTGGTTTCCCTACCACATTAAACAGAGAGGTTTTCCTGATCCTTGCTAATTTCAGATAAAGAAGAACATGCTGTGAAAATCCGCTTTTTTTCATTTGCCACCTTTCACATTTTCTGTCCATATACCATAGATCAATTTGGTGCTGAAGGTCGAAGACAATTTCTTTTAGCATTTCAAATTTCCTTAGATTTATGCCTTGTACTCCTGCCAGGGCAAATGGGATGTCTGGATACTCGTACATATTCAATATGTTCATTATTTCATTTGTTATATCCTGAACTGTCTTAACGGGAGCAATATACGAACACATCATAAGAATTTTCACCTATTTGCATCTATTACATTCAATCTCTTCGAATTCTTCAAGATCGCCTCTAAAGATTAGAGTTTTGCCTTTACCCTCGCAAACCTTACATTTGCGGACAAATCCAATTTCATTTCCACTAGAATTTTCTTCTATACTCATCATACTTCTAGACTTTACAATTAAATATATATAAAGAAAAAATATTAATTTCCATTTTCCTTCTTTTCTTTAGTTGGAAAATTCTTTTTCTTCCACTCTTTAAGGAATGCTTCAAATTGATGGTGATACAATCCTAAAGGATTCTTTCTATCCCGCGTATGTCTTTTTTTTGCCTTTCGGAATTGTAATTCCCAATCATAATAAGATGAATATTTACTCACATGGAAAGAAATTGATTCATAGAGATTTAAATGTCAGGACTCCGACAAATTTTAGTATAGTTAGTAAGAGAACAATTTTATTCTTTTAATGAATTAGAGCTTCTTGAATTTTTCATTCTTATTTAGTTTCTCAAATACTTCCTTAACCCTTTCTTCTTTTCTGATATGGGCTTTTAGATATTCCACTGTCCACCCTAATCTTTTAGCTTCTTTTTTATATTCTTCTTCACTCCATTCTGACATTTTTTTCACTCTGCTAAAATTATGAAATATACACTTTTATCTCCATGACTTCTTATGCAATTTGATCATGTTCAAAATCAGATTCGCCTTTCTTCCCTTGTAAAATACTAAAATAGGTATACGCCAATAAGATTTTTCTCCATTGATCATTTATACCATTGATATATTCTTTTACCTTCTCAAGAGTTCCTAGTTTCATAATCTTTACATAATCTTCGGAAAATTGGTTTCCGAATTGTTCTACTTTTTGGATAAATAACATATCAGTAACTTTATGAAAAATGAGATAATCATCTTAGTCTTTAAGAGACCCCATTCTTTTAATTGTCTTTTGATATCTATTATAACAATTCACTCTATCGCTTATAACTGGGTATTTGTATAATTTTTAAGATTGAGTGATATTTATAAATTTGCTTATGTGGTAAATAAAATCGGAAGGGTTCATACCAATTGTCCATGCGATGCCTGCTCACAAGTATGTAGTTCATAAAGCCTATCCCTCTAAATGGCATAAAATAGCAAATTTCCTATATAATAATACTGGTTTGTCTATTGTTAAAAGCACAAATGGTGGATTGAATGCAAAGCAAACGTTCCATATTCTTTATTTTATAAAATCAATTCTAACATTTTAACAAAAATATAACTTTAGTATTTTTATTTAAATTTTATAAGAAACTTAATATATATGACAAAATGAAATTAAATTTGATTAATTTATTAGTGTGATATTTACCTACAAGGTGTCTTAATATGATTATAGACAATAGTTCAGAAGAACAAGCATTATGGAAAGTTATTAAAGATAATTTAACCGAATCAAAAGAAATCAAGATTGCTTCAGGTTATTTCTATTTAAAAGGTTTTGATATAATAAAAGCTGATTTACCTGTAGATTTGTCTGAGAATGCTTTCAAAATAATTATTGGAACAGAATTAGATTTACCTACTAAAAAAGAAATATCTCTTGGTTATGATTTAAGGAAGGAAATTGCAAATAGCATTCTTGATGAATTAGATTCAATCGAGGATGAAGATGACATTAAGAGAATTATGGAGTTACACGACTTAATAAAAAATAGGATCTTAGAAATAAAAGTATTTACAAAGGATAAGTTGCATGCAAAACTTTACTTATTCATAGAACGACCTGAACTAATCAAGAAATGGTATGAATCAAAATTAATCTCACGTAATCCTGGAGCTGCAATTGTAGGATCATCAAATTTTACTAAGAGGGGATTGGTCAGTAATACGGAATTGAATGTTTCAATTACAGATGCAAGAACTATATGTGAGTTAGATGAGTGGTTTGACAGAATTTGGAAAGATTCAGAGGATTTTAGAGATGGTCTTATTAAAATAATAAATATATCTGATATTGAAAACAAAAAAAGAACCCCTTTAGGTATATGCATTTCACCATTCGAGTTATTTAAAGTATTTGCCTATGAACTGTTAGATGGACGAATAGAATTAACAAAAGAAAGACAGGTATTAGTTCTTTTTCAAGAAATCGGAGTAATTAATGTAATAAAGAAAATGAAAAAATATTATGGGGCGCTTATTTCAGATTCTGTAGGATTAGGGAAAAGTTTTATAGGATCTCAAATCATTAAAGATTACTTTTATAATCGGATTGATTTTTGGGATAAGAATTTAAACAACAAGTGGTTAAACATAGGTAAAGGGGTATTATTGATTGTTCCTGCACATATTAAGAAGCAGTGGAAAGAAGATGTATTAATGAGATTCTTTTTTTCAAGTTGTGTCTTAAAAAATATTGATGGAGACTATCATTTTCGGATAATAGATAAAGAATTAGGTGTTTTAGGGGAAATTAGAATAATATCATATTCAAAATTCACGAGATTAAAGCAAAATGATAAAGACTCTGAATTATCAGATTTATCCAATAGATTTGATGTTATATTAATTGATGAAGCACATCGATTTAGAGATAGTGATACTAATGCATGGAAAAATGTTCAATTCTTAAAAAAAAAACCTGATTATACATTCGAATCTGGGAAAGGAGTAATTGACAATATCAGAAACCGTTTTATGCTATTATCCGCTACCCCTTTAAATAATAGAATATCCGATTTAGAGAATATTTTTGGTGTTTTTTTAGATAGAGATTTTAGAGATTTAGCAAGACAAGGCTTAGACGCTAGATTATTCCAGAGGTACAGACAAATTAGAAATAAATTAAAGAAGACACCAACGAATATTACCCTTATCAATAAATTAAAGGATAACATTAAAAGAATTAAAGAAATTTTGGATGAGTTAATGCTCTTAAGAACTAGAACATATATATCAAGTGAATACAAAGGAATCAAACTTAATAATAAGAAATTAAAGTTTATAGAGCCTACTGTTAAAAAGGTAAAATATGATGCAAATTTAGAAGAATATTATAATGAATATTTAGATTTATATCTTAATCTTTCAATATTTCTACAAAAATTGGAATTACCATATATTGATTTGTTTGAACCTGATGAGAAAAAGAAGTTTAATGTGAGAATACTATTTAAAATTCTGTTATTGAAAAGAATGGAGAGTAGCATTTATGCTTTTGAAAAATCCATTAAAAAAATTAATGAAAAAGAAAGTTTTCTTCTTAATCTAGTTACTCAATACTCTGATATCGAAAAGATTAGAGAAGAATGGATAAAAGTATATAAAAGAACAATTAAAGATGAGATCGAAATTGCTGAAGAATTTAGTAATGAAATCCACGAAATGGTTGAAAATAGGGGAGAGAAAGAGGGAGTAGAAATTGATTTAGAAGAACTTGAAAATCATTTAAAAAATGATCTTAAGCTAATTGAACAATACTCTCGTTTAATTGAAAAAGTAAAGATTAAAACAAATCCTATTGAATATAAAGACCCAAAACTTAAAGAATTAAAGCTATTACTAAATGGATATTTTGAGAACGGAAGTAAAATTCCTAAAATTTTAATTTTCTCCCAATTTAAAGACACAGTTCATTATATTTTTGATAAAACTAAAGAATGGGAAACCATTACAGACAATGCAAATTTGAGAAATCTTGTAATCGAAAAAGTAACAGGTGGCACAAACACAAAAGATAAGGATAAAATTATAAAGAGATTTTCACCATATGCAAATGATTATGAACCTGAAGAAGGGGAAGAAATCGATCTTTTATTTTCTACAGACGCTCTAAGTGAAGGAGTCAATTTACAAGATGCATCAATCATTATAAA
Organism: Promethearchaeota archaeon; assembly: GCA_019057975.1. Next base: position 4,492 of record JAHLWJ010000158.1, read on the forward strand.
TTATGATTTACCTTGGAATCCTATGCGAATTGTACAAAGAGTTGGTCGTGCGAATAGATTAGGGTCAGATAATCACATATTCGTTTATAATTTCTTTCCAGATAAAGATTTAGAAGCATTACTTAATTTAATAAAAAAATTAGGTGATAAAATTGAAAATGTAAAAAACCTTTTAGCAAAGGAGACTAGAATTCTAAGTGAAGAAGAAGAAATTACGGTTGATACCATAGGGGAGACTATTAATAAAGTAAGATCTGAAACTGATTTATCACAGCTTGAAATTGCATCAAGGCACGAGGATTTCAAAATTGCTGAGGTTTATGGTGAGGATATTGACTCTAGAAATAAATTAATGATAATATCTAAACTTGAAGAACTAAATATAACGGAGAAAGATTTTGAAAATATTAAAGATTTAATTGGGAAAAAGAATTTTTATACTATTCTGAATTCTGGTACGGTATTGAGGTTATATCAGATTTATGATACGATTAGAAACGAAAAAATGAAGACATTTTTGATACTTCTTAAGGATGGAAAAATTTCAGAAGTTTCGAAGGATTCTATCTTAGAATTATTAAATTATGAAGATTGGAAAAATATTTTAGATCTAGAAGAAGAAGAGATTAATGAGATTAAGAAAAATATAAAGATTATCGATAGTAAATTTTCAAATAAATATTTCGATGATTATAAAAAATTATTCATATCACAAAGACAAGGTAGATTGGCATCTTTTACAGGGATACAAAGAAAATTAGTGAGATTCTTAAGAGCAGTAAGAAAGACAAAGACTTTAATTGAAGATGAGAAATTAAAAGAACTATTGAAATCAACTATTCATATATATGAAAGTATTACTTTAAGAACCAATGAGATCAAGAAATTAAAAGATGTGTTTTTAGAGGAAAAGATCAATTTAGATCGGGTCGATCTTAAAAAATTAGGAACAGAAAAACTGTGTAAATTATTAACTAGATTTTATGATAGTTATCTCTCTAAAAGACCAGATATATTTTTCGGTGGAATTCGCACCGATAAAGATTTAAATTATAAAGTAATTGGGTGGTATGTATAAGTTCAAAATGTTTTAAAACAGGTAAATCTTTTAAAGAGATTGTAGATTTCTTCGAAAAAAGAGGATTTAATCAAATTAAATATGATTTTAATTTACCTGACTATTTTAATAATAAAAATTTTGCTTTTTTTGAAATCGATGATGATGGTCTTTGCTTAGAAGTTATCGAATATTCTGATACTGACAGAATTCAGGATTTTAAAAAAGAATTTAATATTCCTGATGTAATGTTTATTATCTTAGTAAAGGAAAATCTCGATAACTTCATATTTTATAAGATTGATATCGGAACAGAAACAATATTAAAACTAGATAAAAGAAGAGATTCAATTGAAACTATATTCTTAAAGAAATTAAATAGAATTGAATACAATAAAAAAGAAACATTAGATGAATTATTTGATAGAAGTGAATTTATAAAGGAGTTTTACCAGATATTTGTAAATTCTCAGAATTATTTAATAACTAATTTAAAAAGTCAATTTACTGATGAAAATGAGTGCCGATTATTTGTAACTCAACTAATGAATAGATTAATGTTTTTATGGTTTTTGCAGAAAAAAAATCTTTTAGATACAGATGAGAATTATCTACTTTCAAAATATAAAGCAATTATTAAAGAAAATAAGAATTATTCTCAAGATTTTCTTAAAATTCTATTTTTTAATGGATTAAACTTACAAATAAATGATAGAACAACAGATATAAACGATTTAATTGGTAAAATTCCTTTTTTAAATGGAGGATTATTTCGCAAAACCGATCTTGAATTTAAAAATGAAAATATTAAAATTCCAAATAGGCTCTTTTTCAGGGATATAATGTATGAAAACATCAACGTAGAAAAAGAAATCCCTTTATTAACTCTTCTAGATAGTAAAGAGTGGACTGTAGATGAACGTAGTGGAGAGATTGATAAATTAAGCCCTGAAATTTTAGGTTATATTTTTGAAAAGACCATTAGTAAACAAAAAAAAGGAACAGTATATACCCCTGAAGAAATTACGATGTATATTGCTAAAAACACCATTGAAAGATTTCTTTTGGATAAGATAAATAAACAATTTTCAATTGAATTATCAGATTTGGATAAATTTTTTGAGAGATATTTAAAATCTGATGACACTGGTGATGATATTAGAGAAATCACCATTATAGAGATTGATAGAGAAATATTTAATTATTTATTTAAAATATTGAAATCTTTAACTGTTTTAGATCCGGCTGTAGGAAGCGGTCATTTTCTAATTGATGCTTTGAAATTTATTGAAAAATATTATTTTAATTTGAAAGAATTAAGTCTAATTGACTGGACCAATTATAAAATTAGAGAGTATATTATAACAAACAATTTATTTGGAATTGATCTTGAAGTAGGTGCCATTGAAATAACAAAATTAAGGTTATTCTTAGCGCTTGCAGAATTATTTAAAAATATAAACGATGTAAAACCTCTTCCAAATATTGAATTTAATTATAGAGTAGGAAATTCAATAATTGGTTTTGCTATTAATTCAGAAATTACAAGTAAATTCTTCGTTAGCCTAGACACAATCGATACATTAAACAAAAGTAAGGTTTTCTTAAATAATAAATATCCAGAGTTAGCAAAGGAATTAGACACTCTCCTTTCCCAAACAGATATAAATCCATTTGATATGTTTAGATTCAGGAATAATCTCATTACCGTATATAAGAGCGAACATGATACTTCTGTTCAACTTGATATAAGAAATTTAATTTATGAGATTACTGCTCCTTTTTATAAGGAACTAAATGATCGATTTTACGCTGAAATTATGAATGTCTTTAGAACTCATAAAGATTTAAAGAAGAATAGGTTAACAGAAAAAGAAAAGAAGGCCAAGTTATTTGATTTAAAACCGTTTCACTGGATTATCGACTTTTCAGAAATTATAGGACAAGGTGGTTTCGATATTATAATAGAAAATCCTCCCTATATCTCTAATAAGCGATTAACTCCTCTTGAAAAAGCAATCTTTCAGAAGAGATTTAAAACACCAAAAGGCTTAATGAATACTTTTGTAATTTTTATTGAACGTTCAATTAAATTATGCCACCAATCTTCAAGGATTAGTTATATCATACATAAAAATATCATTCGATCAAATAATTATGTTTTAATTAGGAAATTTCTTCTTGAAAAGACTATTATTGAAGAAATCATTGATATTGGCGCTGGAGCTTTTCAGTTTGTGACTGCTGAAACAGTAATTATATTAATTACAGTAAATACTCCTCCTAAAGATCATAAGATTAGTATAAAGACTAATTTTTATAATCAAAAATATTTCACTCCCAAAGATGTTTTAATAAAACATATATCTCAAAATACTTATTTAGAACAAGATAATTATAATTTTAATTTAGAGCTCAAATATGAAGAACTTGAAATAATTAATTATATTAAAGAAGTAAAGGATTGTGAATTAATCAAATATTTCGAAGCTAAAACTTGCATAGCCACTGGAGATGACGAGAAATTCTTAACAGATCATAAAGTTAATAGTTTATATAAGAAAACTTTAAGAGGCAAGAATATCAGACGGTTTTATATCGATTTCGATAGTCTATATGTTCAATATAATCCTGAAGCTCTCCATAGAGCGAGAGATGAGACTATTTTCCAAAAACCTGAAAAATTAATTATGCAGACTATCAGCTCCAATCTAACTGTAGCTTATGATAATGAAAATTATTATCCCTTGAGTACATGTATAGCAATTATTCCAAAAGATAATGTCGATAACGAGATTAGTATAAAATATCTTCTGTTGTTATTGAATTCAAGATTGATGAATTTCTATTATGATTTCATATTTAATTTAGGCGCACATTTAACCACAGAAATTTCTGTAAATAACATTAATCAATTACCAATCAAATTATTAAGTGAATATGAAATTTTAATTTCTCTATCAGATTTCATGCTTCAAATGAATAAAAATGAGACTTTAAGAGAAAAAAATGAGAATCTTATATTATACTTGGATGATTTAATAAATTTTTTAATTTATGAAATAATATTTTTTGATAAATTCCAAATTGATGGTTTAACTACCGATTTATCCAATAAAATCTCTCAAGAAATTTCTAAGATTAAGAGAGATTCGATTGAAGAAATCCGAGAATGCATTAATAACATTAAAAATAATGATGAAATTGCTATAATAATACAAGCAATCAAACAACATCCATGGATTAAAATAATAGATGATTATTTTAGAAAATAAATCTAGTTAAACGTTAAATAGGAATTAAAAAATAGATCTTATATTTATAGGTATTTATAATTAGGAATTAACTAAAATAAATTAATCTAAAAAATTAAAAATTGTCTATCCTAAAAAATTAAGAGATTAAAATGGCAGAGGAAATAATCAAAGAAGTAATTACAAAATATAGAAAAGATATCGTTATGCTAGATGGTCTTTTACAATGGGCATTAAATCCAACTTCCATGAGTGCGGGTTATGGTATAGAGGAGAATTATCCGTATATCGAGCGTAATTTAAAAATAGTTCACGAACTTACATCATCAGAAGCAAACGAAGCAGTTGAGACAATACGGATAGAGTGTAATAAATTTCTTGAATTTAAAAAGGACAAATATGATATCGGTAATTATCAGAAAATAATTATAGATGAGCTTTCTAAGCTTGAGTATGTCAAATTATTCGAGAATCTCCTTCTAAAGAGAAAGAAAAAATCTAAAAAGAACGCAATAAGATTTTTAAACCTTTATAAAAATTGTCCTGTACAAAATTATCCTTGTCTAAATGTTCAATATAACGCAATTTATGGAGAAGAAATACAAGAAGAAGATATAATTCGTTTGAGCATCTTAAAACCACTGTATTGGATTTCTTCTGGGAAAAACAGAAATACTGAGATAATCCCTAAATATGTCCCGTTCTTAGATTCAATAATGGACAATTTAAAATTAAAGAAATGGAAGCCCGATACTCCTAATATTAAAGATTTTATAGAGACACTAAAAATGACTCATAATATTAATACTATGAATTTTCTTAAAGATCTATTTGAAGGAAATGAACTATATACTCTTATATATAAAAAGGGGCAAAAAATTACAATCCAAAAAGGTATTACAGGGATTTATTCATCTCATAATCCTGAATTTGCATATATTGGAATATCATTTCTGATTCAAAAAGAACTATTTAATCTGATAAAGGAGTATATTGTTGAAGAATTAAAAGAAAAGACCCAGAAAGTAATAAAGATCCTAGAATATGAGATTAAAGATGGACAACAACCTTCAGATAAGGAAATAATTAAGTTTTGCGATGTTCATATTAGCGAAATTAATGAATATGAGATGTTAATAAATGTACTTCCTTCTGAATCTTTTTCTGATGATCAAGATATTAGCAATAAAGCAGACGAAGCTATAAAACAATTTGATGTACCATCTCTCTATGACTTATTAAAGACATTGCAATATGATATTAAGTCAGCAAGGAGAGTTGGAAAATATTTAATCGATAGTAATATGATTAAAGAATTAGCCAGAGTTCCGA
>JAHLWJ010000010.1 GCA_019057975.1 Promethearchaeota archaeon
AATTACTATTTTTTTCATTTATTTCTTTAAAAATTGATAATTTTAAAAACCTACAACTTAAAACCTTCTACTAGCAATGCTAATATAATAGAAAATAATAGAATTTAATCAAAAAACGTGTGGAATCTATATTTTTTCTTTGAGCTTGAGTCTTGGAGCAAGTCCTAAACTCATCATCTCTTGTAATAACAACTTGAAAGCATAGGAACACACAACTTTTGAAATAATTGTGCTTTCTCCGCACACTGGACAGTATCGCTTGTCTCGATTTCGATCATACACAGCTAGGAGCCCACATTTTTCACAAACTAATATAACGGTTCTATCTGACTCATCTAGCAACCTTTCCTTCAATAATAACGCAGAACCATGACCTACAAGACAATCCCGTTCCATTTCACCGAAACGTAATCCTCCTTCTCTTGCTCTACCTTCTGTTGGCTGTCTTGTTAATATTTGAACAGGACCACGTGCTCTGGCATGAAGTTTATCAGCAACTAAGTGATATAACTTTTGAAAATAGATTGGTGCACAATAAATACCAGCTTCATATTTTTCTCCTGTCATTCCGTTGTACATAACTTCTCTACCATTAAATTCAAAACCAGAATCCACTAATAGTTCTTGAAGTTTAGTAATGTCCGTCCATTCAAAGGCAGTAGCATCACCTAATTTTCCATTGATACACGCAATTTTACCGCTTATTCCCTCAAATAATTGCCCTAAAGTCATACGTGAAGGCATAGCATGCGGATTAACAATAATATCCGGAATTACGCCCGATGAAGTGAATGGCATATCAGATTGCTCAACTACTAATCCAAGGACTCCTTTTTGCCCATGGCGGGAAGAAAATTTATCTCCTAATTCAGGAATCCTTAAGTCTCTTACTTTTATTTTTACTAGTTTGTTTCCATCCACAGTTTCTGAAATAATTACAGTATCAACTATACCTTGTTCATTATGTCTCATATTTTTCGAAGTTTCACGTCGATTAGGTTGCATTAATTCAAATTCTTCATAGGATTTTATAAATCTTGGTGGAGAAGTTCTACCAATAAGAACATCTCCTCCATTAACTTGGGTTTCTGGTTCTATTATGCCATCCTCTTCTGATAAAAGTCGATAAGATTCAGCAGATTTAAAACCTCTAACACCTCTTTCGGGAATTTCAAACTTATCAACTTCTCCTCCTGGATATTTTCTTTCTTCAGCGTTGTATGTCCTAAAGAAATGACTCCGAGCAAGGCCTCTCTCAATTGATGCTTTATTAATTATTATAGCATCTTCAATATTGAAACCTTCAAAACTCATCATACCAATAATAAAATTTTGCCCAGCAGGTCGTTTATTAATTCCGATAATCTCCATTGGACTTGTTTTTACTAAAGGTTGTTGAGGATAATGCAATGTATGCCCTCTTGTGTCAAGCCTAAGATGCATATTTGCAGCAAATAAACCTAATGCCTGTTTTACCATTCCTGCTTCGTATGTATTTCTTGGTGATTGATTATGCTCTGGAAATGGAATAATTGAAGCACAAATTCCGAGAATTGCAGCAGGAGAAATTTCTAAATGAGTATGTTCACTAGTCAAATCCTCTTCAAACATAGCTATATAAGCATTTTCTTCTTCTTCAGCATCTAAATACTCAATTACACCTTTTTGAACTAAATCTGACCAAATATATTTATTTTGTCTTATCTTCTCAATATCTTCCTTAATAATCAATGGTTTTTTATTTTTTAATACAAAAAGTGGTCTTGTTGCTCTCCCAGCATCACAATTAATTTGAATCTCTCTAGAGTCATGGTAATATCCTATGTTTACATGTACACCTATTTCTCCTTTCCTTCTTTTTTCTCTAAGTTGTCTAATAAAAGGGTTATATTGTTGATGAATACCAACTAGTTTTCCATTGAGAAAGACTTTTACCTTATCTCCTTTTACATTTTTAACTTCATTTATAGGAATGACTCCTAAATCGAACAAAATATTTTCAATTATTCTCTCATCAGTTCCTACAGAAATTATAGAGGCTAATCCAAGATTTTTAACCAAACCACAATTTGGACCTTCAGGGGTTTCTGCAGGACAAATTTTTCCCCACTGAGTTGGATGCAAATCTCTAGCCTCAAAATGAGGTTGACTTCTACTCAAAGGAGAGATAACTCTTCTTAAATGACTCAATGTAGCAACTTGATTATTCCTATTTAATAATTGACTCACACCTGCCTTACCTCCAACCCAATTTCCTGTAGCTAAGGCATGTCTAATTCTTTCTGTTATTACATCTGCTCTTACCGCTGTTTTTATATTTGGTGCTCTTCCTCGAACAGCAGTTCTTTCCAGTTGATACTTAATATCCTTTACAAGATTTAAAAACGCGACTCTAAATAGACCAGTAAATAATTCTCCAGCTAATTTTAACCTTTTATTTGCATAATGGTCTTTATCGTCCGGTTCTCTTAATCCTAGAGCAAGTTCCATTACTTTTTGTGCCATTTGGCCTAAATAATATGCTTTTTTGATTCTGTCTTCTTCAGCATTACCAATGTGAGGTAATAAATATCTATCTAGAACTTGAAGAGCTCTTCTAATACGATAGTCTTTGGTCTGCCCAATTGCAACCCTTTTTCCAATATAATCAAGAGCATTTTGTTGAGATTTCTCTGGATCCTTTAATACTTGGATCTCAGAAGCTACATCTATTACAGGGATCAATTCTTTTTGAATTTCGTCATTTTCAGATATGGCTTCGAAAATTTCTCTATCTGAATGTAATCCCAAAGCCCTCATAAGGATTGCTAAAGGAATCTTACCAGGTACCGAGGGGAATGAAACTCTTAAATTACCATCTTTTTTCCTTTCAATTGTAACAGGTGCGCGGAATCCGCTTCTAGTTGAAAAAACTTTCGCTTGATGAGTCGCACTAGAACTTCTACTAGCTTCTTCTGCTAGTATCCTATTTGGAGCAAGATCTTCCTGTGTAACGAGAACCCGCTCAGTTCCATTTATTATGAAGTATCCACCCGGATCTAACGGATCCTCACCCCGATTAATCAATTCTTGTTCAGATAAACTTTCTAATGGACATCGACAGCTTTTAAGCATTATTGGAATCTTTCCAATATAGATATCTAAAGTTTCTTCAGCTTCCTCTCTCTGTGTACGTTCGTCTATAGTGATCGGAGTCATTTCTAAAGTAATATCTGCTGCATAACTTAATTCTCTTATTCTTGCTTCAATAGGAGTGATTTCCATAGTTGCCCCATCGGCTTCCCTTACTTTAGGTGATCCAATTATAATTTTTCCAAATTTGATTTTAAAGCCGGGGATATCAGGTATAACTTCACCTGACTCGTCTACAATAGATTGCATTTCATCTTCAATGAACCCGTTGTATGAATCTAAATGCTGGCGAACTAAACCTTTCTCATCAAATAGACTTTTTAAAACAACCCATTTATCTTCATTTGATATTTTTTCTATACTCAAAATCTATCATACCATACAAATAATAATTTTAAATAAAAAAATCATATTATCCTTTTTCCTTCTTTACATAGCGAAAGTAATCTATGCTTCTTACTGTTGTGTGTGAGTCTCGGATTATTCTTATAATATCTCCTTCTTTTGCTCCGATAGCAATCGCAACTGGATCTTTTTCAAATATTTGAGGTAAATCAGTTAATTCTATTTGATATTTATCTAAGAGTTCTTGAGATTCTTCTTTAGTTAAAAGAAGATGTTGAGGAACAAACTTATGTAATAAGACGTCTATTTTTTTTTTCTTAGTCAAGGAAAAATCCTCTTATATGACAATTTATAAATAAAGAAATAATACATTTCTAAAAAATTTTACTTATTTTCTTTATTTTTTAATAAAATATGAGGGTGAATTTATTTTAATTCCCTTGAAAAAACCTAAAAACCCAATAACCGCTTCTTTTACAAATTATCTCAATATCATTATTTGGATAATTTTTACGAATATAATTTAGAATATGAGGTGCTCCCATTTTCTTTTTAATTACAAATTGAAAAGAACCTTTTGAGTTTAAATAACTCGAAATAAATTCAATCAACTTCAAAAAATCTTTTCTACCTTGTCTCATAGGAGGATTCATGAAAATTCCATCAAACAGTAAATTCTTATTTTTGATAGGTTCAAAATAATTTCCAGATAATGTTAGAACACTTTTTTTATCTCTATTTAGATTTATTTTAATGTTTTCTTTGGCACACCAAATAGCACGTTTATTAATATCTATTAAATACACAAGACTATCTGGTGATTCATAACCTAAAACAATACCAATAGGTCCATATCCACAGCCTAAATCAAGTAAAACGCTAGCATCCTTAGGAATAACCATATGTTCAATAAATACTTTTGTACCTAAGTCTATTTTACGGAAAGAAAATACCCCTGTAATAGTTTTAAAAATATAAAGATGCCTTCTCAGGCTTTCAGAAATTGTATGAATTTTTACTTCCACATCGGGAAATTCACTATAATAGTGCTGGTTATTATTTTCCATAGCAAAAAACAATCTAAAACTAATTTCTCTATTTTTTTTCATTCCATCGAGGGTATAATCCCCTCTCCATAAAAACTTTATTTGATTTTACTAATATTCCTGATTTAGCTTTGTACATTTGCATAGCATTCTTTAATGAAGTACCAAATCCAATCAACTCTTTTTTCAAGGTCATTATAGCAACCAACAGGTTAGGTTTTATTCTAGCATCAATATGACAAATACCCGCTGAAGCTAAATCTGCACCATGGCATATAGCATCAACAGCTGTATCTCGAATATATATTTTTGGTAAATGAGAAACCATTTTTTCCATTGGAAATATAATTTTTTTTAAATAATGATCATCGTTCTCCAATTGATATATTGTATAGGCATCCTTCAAATTTTGGAGAGTAATTAAATTATCATTTTCTGTAAAATTTCCAACTCTAGTTCTTCTTAGCTCTAGCATATGGGCACCAGAACAAAGAGCTTCTCCAATATCAAAACAAAATTTTCGTATATAAGTTCCTGCTTCACATCCTATTCTAAATAAAACATGATTGTTCTTCACTTCAATAACTTGACTATAATATATTTCTCTAACTCTAAGTTTTCTAGCTACTGATGATTTTACTGGAGGTCTTTGATAAATCTTTCTAGTGAATAATTTGAATATTTTTTCGATTCTCATCAATTTTTCAGGAGTATGGAGATAAAGTACACCTATATATTCTTTACCCGCATTCAATAACGATGATAAAGCTCGTGTAGCTCTTCCAAGAGCACAAGGTAATATCCCAGTAACTTTAGGATCTAAAGTTCCTCCATGACCTGCATTTGGGATCCCTAATACTTTGCGAACCCACGATACCACTTCATGACTAGTTGGACCACTTGGTTTATCTAAATTTATTACTCCATACTGTAAAAGCTTTGTTATACTTCTACTTTCTGGCTCACATCCATAATTTGGATTGGTAGTATCTTGTGATTTAAGTAATAATTGCTCAGGTTCATCAGAAGGTAATTTGAATTCTGAAAATGTCATACTAGAAAATCGTGAGGAGACTCTTTATATAGTAATAAAATTAGAAATTTCATAAACATTTCTTAAAAAATGTTTTACTTATATATAGATTTGAATTCTCTATAATTTGTGAGAAATTACGGGCTATAGGGGAATTGAACCCCCGACCTTCCTTTTTATGAGAGGATCCCTCATAAATTTCAGGTTAAAAGCCTGTTGCGCTACCTGCCTGCGCCAATAGCCCATCTTAATATAAATAGGTACAGATAGTATATGCAATAAATCAATTATAATATAAAAATTTTATTTTATAGAGTGTCTCTTCTTTCAATTATGAATAATTTATAAAAATCCATTCATATTTTAAGCTGATTTATTGAAATGCTCAAATCCATAGCTTTTTAATTCACTTCTTTTATTGTCTTTTAAGACATATATATATTCACCAGATATTACATTGCCAACTTTAAAAAGTTTTCCACCTTTTGTTTGTATTTCTTTTTTGGCCTTGGAGAAATTTCTCTCAGTTATCGTAAATAAATGAATGAATTCTTCACCCCCATTAAATATAAGATTTTCCAATGGAAGATTAAATTCTTGAGAATAGGCTATAGCTTCTGGGTCAATTAAATTATCATTAAAAGCAATTTCAAATCCTAAATTTGGATTTGATATCATTAAATCTAGTAAAGACTTTGATAACCCATCTGATGAATCTATGCTTGAAGTTGCTAATTTTCTCTCAGACATTATTAACGCCTCCAATCCAGAGATATTAGGCTCCAATATACTCATAATAGATCTTTTATAATTTGAAAAACTTTTGAGGTTTCCGTTTCTATTCAAGAGGATATCAAATCCCACTCCAGTTAATCCAAATTTATTATTAGCTACTAAAATATCCTCAATATTTATTCCTTTTCGAAAAATTACATCTGAAGGATTTTTGAAACCAAATACAGTAGGATTTATTATCAATTCTTTTGTTTCATTAATATCTCCTCCAATATATCCAAGATCAAATTTCAAAGAACAATCTATTATTCCATTTATAATATCAATAAATTCTGCTTTTTTAAGTTCCTTTGGCAAACCTAAGGATATAATTATTCCCCTTGGTTTGACACCCTTAACTAATAAATCACTAATATTCATTATAACTGATTTCTTCCCAATTTGATAAAAATTCATTAGGGGTGGAACATCAGTAGTGGAAACTAGCATATCTGAATTCAAAACCAATATATCATCCAAATTTCCGCTTTTAGGGCTGAAAAAAAAAGAATCATCACTTAATAAAACTTTTCCAGTTTTCTTTAATATCAAATTTTCAATAAGTTTTATTAATTTTTTTTCTCCAAGATTTCCTATCTGAAGATTATTATTCATTAGATAAAATTTAAAATTTTTTAACTACTATAATTTTTGAATAAATTCGTATTTTTAATATATTTTTGCCTCTGTAGCTTAGTGGTATAGCATCAGATTCGTATTCAAATGTAGAAGAAATATCTGAAGGTCGGGGGATCAATTCCCCCCAGAGGCTCTAATTACACTTCCTCAGTAAAAACATATTGTTTTATTATTTGTAAGGCAAGCATTTTAAATGCATCATTAATATTTTCCCCTGTTTTTGCTGATGTTTCAATATAAGAAAGATTTAGTTTTTTTGCCAGCTCCTCTCCAGTTTCAGTTGAAATAGATCTATCTTCTGTCAAGTCTATTTTATTTCCCACCAAGATTAAGGAGACTGTCGGGGAAACATTTTTTATCTCATTAAACCAATTTTCTATGCTTTCAAAAGTATCTTTACGAGTCACATCATAAACCAAAATACCAGCTTCAGCACTCGATAAATATGATTGTCTTACACGCTTAAATTGAGCTTGTCCTGCTAAATCCCAAAGGACAAAACGGACTTTTGATTCTAAACCTTCAAAATCGCATTCTTTTTTCATTATTGAGGTTCCTATTGTGGATTTATAATCAGCTTGAAATGAGTTTTCTACAAAACGATGAACCATACTAGTTTTACCTACTCCTCCTTCGCCCCCTAAAATTAGTTTATATGCGTATTCTCTTGATTTTACTTTAATCCTTTGAAGTTTATCTACTTTTCTTTCAATATTTTGAACATTTTGGTCTAAAATCAGTTTAGGTATTACAGGACTTACTGTTCTTCCATCAAAAATTCGGGCGATCTTCTCTGCAGCTAAATAAGCATATGGAAAAATTGGATCGACCATAGCAATCGAATCTAAAACAGTAACAAAAATTGCTTCAGGTCCTGCTTCGCAAAAAATAATCCGATGTTCTTCTGTATCAAATGTACCTGTTCCGAAGGCACCTGAACTGAATTCTTCAGTAATTCTAGTTAGAACAGGCTCTACTAATGCAGTAACACCCCCAATTACATCTTCTTCTACTTCTGTTTCTGAATCTCCCTTTAGAGCGGCCATTACTAACCCTTCTCTATTTACAATAATAGTAGCAATCAAATGTTTTCCAACGTCCTGCTTATACCACTTCAGCAATGCTTCTAGTTTATCTCGATCAACCGACATGAATTTAATAACCTCGGTAATTTGTTTTTAAATGTAATAAAAAATAACTAAAATTTAATATTTAATATAATAAGATTATCTTAAAAATTTATAGAAAACGATAATCCTTCACTTTTTTAGAATTAAGAGATTTAGGTTAAAAAAATAAGTAGGATGCCAAGTTATATTAGAACTAAGCATTTAAAATGATAATTAACAATAATAAAGGAAAAAGATTTTAAAAACTGTATACATTATCTAAATTCAATATTACCTATACTATTTGTTCTTTGTATTTAGAAAAAAACGTATAAAAAAAACAATTTAAAGCAGGAGTTGCCAAGCCTGGTCTAAGCTTAGTTCATTAAATTGAACAAGCGGTTAACGGCGCTAGACTGAGGTTCTAGTGACATAGGTCTTCGTGGGTTCGAATGTTGATGAAAGATCATATCGATCTCTATCGAAAATCCCACCTCCTGCAATTTCAAGGGATTAAGGAATTTGTTACCCTGCTTTGAAAAGTATCGATTTAGGGTATATTAAACTAGAAGAAGTCAGCTAGCTTATGTTGCTTAATCTTAGGATTGTTAGTTAAACTCTCTACATATTCTTCAATTAATTCCATTCTTTGAACAGTATACTCATCTAAATTATAATTCTTACAAAGTTTTAAAGCTCTAGGGATATACTTTTCAATTCCTCCACGATTCACAGTTAATATTATTTTATTTCCACATTTAGGACATTTTCCTGCGCTTGAGAGAGGTGGCCTTCGATATTTAGAATTGCATTTAACACATCTAAATACCTGTACACTAAACTTTCTTAGATTTCCTAAAATGTCTGGATTAAAGTGAGTAGCTAAAATTTTCTCTGCAACTTTTCTTACATCAACAGCCCTAATGATTTTCCCCAGATGTAATTGGGCATCTATTTTTTCATCCATAGATTCATATAATTTATATGCTGTAGTTTTAGGGCCTTCATTAATATTTTCTGTTGGAATATTGTACCCAAGATTTTCATACTGTTCTGGTGTTCCTAGACGATCCTTGACAAAATCCATAATTTCCTCAATTTCAGACGGCATTGAATAAATTTCACTAGCTTCATAAAATTCTAAAGGGTATCTAAACATTACATCTACATTATGAGCTTCAGATTCTATTTCATTTGGATCTAATATCGATGAAATTACTAAGGTTGCGTCCATTCTACCTCCAATTTTATTTGGTAAATAATGTCTTGAAAAATTTAAAAGAGGATCTAATAACAACATAATTCCATCTTCATCTCCATCACAATTTCTTCTTTTAGCAGAATGCCAAAAATGATGAGCATAAATAGATCTTGCAGGACTAAATCCTATAATCCGCCCGGTTATCCCCGCACTAGTATGAGGTGCTAAGCCAACAACCAAATGTCCAATCAAATCTTCTCTTTTAGTAATATTATAAAAACGATTCATTTTATAAAAGTAATCTAATTCGTCGTCTAAGAAATTTGCGACTTTGATAAAATAGTTAGCACAATCATCTGATAGAATTATATCTTGAACCTTTAGTTCCACAATTTGTTTGATTTCAGTTAAAATATCTCCTTTATAATCATGAGTATACCCTAACTCCTTAAGTTGATTAATTGATATTCCAATTTCTTCTGGCTTAAAATGTGATAAAGGTATGTCTGTAGCATCATATCTTATTTCAGCAGTCTTATATACTAAAACATTGTTTTTAGCTCTCAAAATTCCTTTTTCTAAAGGTTCAGGAACTTTAAACTGATTAGTTAATCCATAAATACCCTTTAATTTTTTTGGAAGAGGAACTTGTAAAGACTTTAAAATTGAATTAAGATGGTTCTTAAGGTTAAAAAAAGCTTCTTTAGATGCCTTTAATCTTCCATTACATTGAGGACATCTCTCTTCATTTTTTGGTTCAATACGTGGATATAATTTTTTACATTTTTCACAAATTGATCCTAATTCGGTGTGTGTAGAACATTTGGGACAAATATTGAATATACTAATTGTACCACATTTAGGACATTTTTTTCTGCACACATCTATCTTTACTTTTTGAAGTTCAAGTGCCTTTGCTACTGATCTCGAGCTTCCAACTTTATCACTTAAAGGAAATAAAGTATGAATTCCTTTCATACTTTTTCTCTCAGATTTTTCTGGTCTTCCCATTCGAGATCCAATGAAAAAAGGTGCTTTATTTTTAATTTTTATTGAAGAAATTTTATTAAAATACGAAAAAACACTTTCATCCTTTTCAAATTTTATTTGTTTTTTATTCTCAAGTTTAAATATTTCTGAATAGATGAAATTCATCCTCTTGCTAAAAATAATTTTGTTTTCTTTGACATTGTGAATAATAAAGGCTTTTTCTAGTATTTTTTTAATATTCTCATTATTGTTTAAAACGATTTTTTTTTCTAAATCTGAAAATCCTGTGATGAAGGCATTTCTTAACGTATAGAGTTCTTCGATTGAAATATTCCCCCAAAAATCGGTGAAAGAAGGATGTAAGGGGATTTTATACTCCTGAGATATTTTTATTGCTTCTTCTGCCGTAGGTTTAAGATTAAAAGGATTATCTATTAATTCTAATAATCTAGGATTAATACCTTTTTGATTTTTAATTGCTTTTTTCAAGTCTAATGTCCACCATTCTTCAACATAACCAGAAGGGATTAATTTATGATTATTCTCAGCAAATTCTCCAAACCCAAAAAGAATATCTCCTAAAAATAATATTGATTCAATATCTGGAAATACTTGTTTAGCCATCTTATACGAAGAAACTCTAATAACATTTCCGTCTTTTAATTTTACAATAGGAGCTTCAATACCACTAACAGGACAAATGCTTGTACTCTTACCGGGTCTTTCAATTCTAAGCTGTGTGCCAATAGCTACAAAATCATCTAAAATTCCCATAGTTGCAGGGTGCATTCCTCCTGCTGCCAATCCAGTATTCCGAGATCGACCATATCTTATTCTATGACCTCCAATTTCAGAGGGATAGCTAAACACAGGTCTACCAGCAATAATATCCGCAACAAATTTAGAATTTGGTGCTATAGATTCCATCTCTTCCTTTTTGTTTTTCACATTTTCTATTTGGCTCTTTTCAGATTCTTCTTTTTGGGTAATTTTTTTCAAATCATCTAACCAATCCCATCCTTCTAAATTCATAGCTTTTGCAATTTTCAACAGTTTTGGGGCTTTTAATAAGATTCCATCATTTAAAACAAGACATGCCCCACCCCTTATGTTATTCGTTCCAATTCTTGGTAAATCTCTAAAAGCAGAAACTTCTTCAACCTCAGTTGCTTCACCATTAATTTCAATAGGTAAATTTTTAACAGCATATCGTATCTCACGATTGGAAGAAGGATATTGCAAATGAACATTTCTATTATAAAGTTTTACCTCTTCTACATATCTTCCGATTTCTGCCTCAGTTGCTTCATATTTTGGAATATTCGATTTCTTTCTAACAAAATCAGCAATTAATACACACAGAGCGGCAGTTGTCCCCCCTGCAGCTCTTATTGGACCCGCAAAGAATAAAGATAAGTACTTCTTACCGAATTGATCTTTCCGTATTAAAATCTTGGAAATTCCTTCAAGGGGGGCACTTACCACCCCCATCGTTTTTATTGCCAATCCTGCTCTTATAGCTCTTTCTACTCGTTCTTCTAGGGATTCAATATTTCCAACTTTTCTATCTAATATATCAGTAACTACTTTAAAAACAATTTCATCATCATTTAATCCAATTATCTTCAAATTTCTTATTGCTTCAGCAATACCTTCTGGTCCAACTAATTTTTCAACTCTCCCAGCTAAATCTTTCGCTTGAGGACATTCTACGTATTTTTCTGGATCAAACCCTTTACTACGTGCTTTTTCAGCTATTGAATAACAGTGATCTACTTGGTTTTGGATTGAAACAAAGTAATTCTCAATCTCCTTACTCATTTCTACCATATTGTACCCTTTCTAAAAATTTCAAGTGTAAAGATAATATTATCGATATTATTATAGTTATTTCCTACCATAAATTAAATTCATTTATTAATCAGCTATTTCATTTATAAATGTGAAGAGAATGTTAATTTATGACACCCCATTGAAATAAAAAGAAATCATGTTTTTCCTTTAATAAAAAATGATTTAATTTTGTCAAACAATAATTAATGCAACAATCTTGGAATGGAAAACATTGATAGCAGAAAATACTGAAGTAAAAAAAATTATTGTAAAAAAGCTAGTGAATTCGGGTATAAATATCACTCCTTCTCTTTTGGACTTTATCTTAACCCTAGATAATCCTCTTAATAAAATTAATCTGATAATTAAAGATTCGAGTTTTATAGCTAGTTTCAAGAGTCATTTAACTGAAAACATTTTAAATAAAATATCCAATGAAGAAATAAAGAAAATAGTGAAAAGGAAACTCGTTAAGAAAGAAATAAATTCTCGTAAAGAGGAGTTAAAGATAATAGACAATTATGAGGAATTTCAAACAAATCTACCAAAAGTAGTTTCGCAAAAGACCATTGAATCAAATTCCGTTAAAGAAACTGAAATTGTTAGTGAGAGAATGAATGATTATAACCTTAAACCACAATCTTCTTCAACACTGGAATATGGCAATAACTCTTTGAATTTGGAAATTAATAGAACAACAAAAATAAAATTAATAGAAGGCACTAAATCTACAATTGCATTTAATCCTACGGCAAAGGAATACAATTCTCAATTTGAAATTTTAAAGGACCCTACTGGAAAATTGTACACCAATGGAGATTATAAGGATTTTTATAATTTAACATTTGATAAATTTAACAAACTTCGAAATCTAATGAGAAAAAGAACAGAAGTCCATAATGCTGACAATATCAATAATATTTTAAGATTATCCAATAAGGTAGAAGTATCTATTATTGGTCTTGTAAACGAAATTAGAATAACTAAAAATGGATTTTACTTACTAACATTAGAAGATCTTACTGGTTTAATAAAAGTAATTATTAGAAAAGACACAGAAAATCCCGATAACGTAAAAATCGCTAAAAGAACTCTTAACGATCAAATGGTTTATATAGAGGGTACTTATAATCCAGGTGAGAAAGGTAAACCAGGCATAATTTATGGGAATTATATAACTAAAATTGATATTCCAAGAGATTGTGAGCCAAACAAATCTACTGATCCATTGTCTATTGTTTTAATTTCCGATACCCATATTGGTAGTAAAGAATTTGATGAAAAATTATGGAAGAGATTTATAGATTTTTTAAATGGAAAAATAGGAAATAAAGTTCAAAGAGAAAGAGCGGGGAGAATTAAATATATCATAATCAATGGAGATTTAGTTGATGGAATAGGAGTTTATCCAACACAGAAAAGCGATCTTCTAATATCTGATATTTATAAACAATTTAATAGGGCAGCAGAATTACTCTCGGGAATTCCGGAATATATTAAAATTTGTTATAGTTCAGGAAATCACGAACCCGTAAGAAATGCTATTCCTAGACCTGCTGTACCTAAAAAATATTCAAAAGAACTTATTGACATAGGGGTAACTTGTATTGGAAACCCCTCTCTTGTAAAAACTCATAATGTAAATACTTTAGTTTTCCACGGGGATAGTATTCTCGATGTAAATATGTTAATCCCTGGAATGGAAAATAGTAAATCCGTTGAAACAATGAAAGAGTTTTTAAAATGTAGGCATCTAGCTCCTGTTTATGGTAAAAAAACCCAAATAGCCCCAACTAATAAGGATTGGCTTGTAATTGATAAAATTCCCGATATTTTTCACACAGGACATATTCATATTAATGATATGGGTTCTTATAATAACATTATTTTGGTTAATTCGGGATGTTTTCAAAGCCAAACAGATTTTATGAATTCTCTAGGAATCCACCCTACACCAGGTATTTTATCAATAATTGATTTAGATTCTTTGAAAGGAACACAATTAGACTTAAAAATCAGTCTTTAATAATTCAATTTAATAAAAGATAAAAAATTATAATAATCTATGAATTTAGCAATTCCTCGTGAAAATAATACAGAATTGTTATTATATCTTTGGAAAATAATTGATTTACCCTATATTACACTGAATAACCTTTTATATAAAATTTCATATGAACTATTTTTAATTCCCCCAGATAAAGCAAGTATATTTATTAAAGATTGCCTTAAAAGCAATCTATTAACCAAAGATGATAATGGAAAGCTTAGTTTATCTACTTCTCTAAATGAGAAATTAAAAACCTGGCAAAAAAAAAGAAAAAATGAGATTTTAGAAAAAATAAATACCGCTAAAAAGACCGCCCAAATGACAGGCATTATTGAAAAAGATGAAACAACAAGTTTTAGTATTTTATTAAAATCTTTTGTAGAGAAGGGCACAATAAATAGAGCAGCAAATATATCGAGTACTGATTTTGATATAAAAGAACTAGATACCACGAAAGGTGTTATGAAATCGACAGTTTCAAGTTCTAAGGAAGAGCCCTATTATATTGAAATTGATATAAATAAAAAATTATTAAAACACAATTGCCATGATTTTGAAACAAGAAGGAGTAAAAACAAACAATTTTGTAAGCATTTAGCTAGATTTTTTCTGCTTTTAAAAGAAGAAAAGGAAGACTCTGCTGAGTTTTTCCTTAAAGATTTAGCAGAGAACATTGATAAATGGGAATTTAGTTCTTAAATTAATTTCTTAAAGATATTATTTTTCAATTTAACTTTATCTGTTTGCAATAATATTGGTTTATGATTTAAGATCCCTTGAATTTTATCGATTTCATAAAGGACTTTTTCAATAATATCTATTCCAATATCAAATTTTATTATTTTAGTTCTACCATAATGTCCCATAGATTTAACCTCAGCAGAAATTATACCAGATAGAGCCAATTCATTTATATAATCACTAATCCTCCGTTTAGTTAATTGACGGATTCCAGGAATCAAACTTCTTATTTCAGAATGAACATCATATATATCTCCAGAAATTATAATATGATCAGGGCTAAATTTTGAGATCAAATATATTGAAGTTAAAACTAGTTGAGCTTGGAGTGGCATACCTTTTATGTATTCTATAATATAATCTTTTTCTATATCTTCTTGAGCTTTCTCAACATATTTTGACGTTACGATTTTGCTTTGAGCTCTTTCAGCTAATTCTCCAGCCTTTCTTAGTAGTTGTAATGCTTTTCTCGCATCTCCATGTTCTTTTGCAGCTAGTGCGGCACATAAAGGGATAATATCTTCCTTTAAAACATGTTCACAAAAAGCAATTTTTGCTCTCTCATTTAAAATATCTCTCAGCTCACTTGCATCATAAGAAGGAAAAACTATATGTTCTTCTCCTAAACTCGACAAAATTCTGGGATCTAAACTATTTCTAAACTTTAATTTATTAGAGATACCTATTAAACTAGACTTGCAATGATCCAAATTCTCATTCAATCTAGTTAAATCATATAATATTTCGTTTCCACCTTTTTTATCCACTAAAATATCTATCTCATCCAACACCAAAAAGCATATTGACCCCCCTACTCTGGAGTCGAGTAAACCTAGTAATTTCTTAAAAATTATATCCTTTGGAAGTCCTGTTGGTGGAATTTTCTCATCTCGTGAAATTGTGTTATATATATGAGCTAAAATACGATATGGTGTGGAAACAACATTACAATTAATATAAATCCACCAAGGTTTAATTTCTGAGTTTTGTTGTGCTAACTTTTGGCTCACATATCTTATAGTAGCAGTTTTACCTGTTCCCGTTTGACCATAACATAAGAAACTTGGAGGTGCATCCCCTAGTAAAGCACAAGCAGTTTTTTCAGCAATATCTTTTATTTGAACGTCTCTATGAGGTAATATCTCAGGGATGTAGGATGGTTCTAATGCATTTCGATTATTGAAAATTTTTGGTCCTTTAAGATAATTTTTGTAAAATTTGTCAATGTTAAATTGATAATTATTTTCATGATTGTTCAACAATTATGGCACCAAGAGATTCATTTTAATGAGAGAATTTTTTTCCACTCGAAATACTGTATTATGTAATATTTCTATTGCATTTATAAAGTTAATTATTAATCTTTAATTTAATAGAAAAATGTTAAAGCTTTAATATCTGATTTTGAATAATCCTTTCAATAAATTATATAATTATTGTCAGTATTTTAAAAGAATATTATTTATGAAGCAATATTTATTAAGATCTAGTTAATAAAAATAGGTTTAATAAGAATTTAATTTAATCAAGAATTTGTTAAATTATTCAATTTTTTAATAAATTTTTGGTAAATAGGGTAATAGAACAATTTGACAGCAACCGAAACTTTAGAAGAAAGAGAAAATAGGAATAAAAGGATCGCATTTATACTAGCCCTGTTTTTCGCCTGCTTACTCTTAGTAAATTTCTTAGTTATGTCAGTATTTTTTACATGGGCAGATTGGGTTAGTTTATTAATTTTTTCGCTATTATTGATTGTTCCCGCTTATCTTTCAAACGCATCAATGGTTTTTACAGGTGGAGGACGCCCAATTGATGGGGGTAAACTTTTTCGAGATGGAAGAAGGATATTGGGTGACCATAAAACCGTAAATGGGTTAAAAGGACCTTTATATTTTGGTATTCCTATTTCATTTATGTTATTTCTACTTTTTATAATTCTTTGGCAACCAATAAAAGATATGGTAATTCAAGGTTTAATTGAAGAGCAATATATGCTCTACAATGATTTTGAAGTATTTAAATATTATTTTATTGGTGGTCAATTTCCAATGAATTTTTTAGTATTATTAATAAGAATCATACTTGCCTCTTATGGCGCGGTAATAGGTGATTTAGCAGGCTCTTTTTTAAAAAGACGATTCGATATTAAGAGCGGAGCACCATTTTGGATTGTAGATCAATTAGATTTCGCCTTAATAGCAATTTTATTTGTAGCAATCCCTAGTTTTATTTCTCCAACAATATTTTTATTCCCTGATCTTTATATTTTCATTTTTCTATTAATTATAACACCGGCTGTAAGTATTATTGCTAATACTGTTGCCTATTTAGTAGGGTTAAAGTCTGTCCCTTACTGAAACTTTTAATCTAAAGCTTTACATTTAATTTCTAATGGTGTTATTTTGTTTTCAAGAATTATATATCTTTGGCATAATTCATTTAAACATTTAATATACTCTCCTCGTCGCCCAATTGCGATACCCCGATCTTTGTAACTCAAAAAATATAATGAAACTTCTCTTTCTCCTGATGTATCATTTTCTATCTTGATATCATGAATGTATAAATCTGGAAAAAAACTAAATAACAAATTAATAAATACATTCTCAGCTCTTATAATCAAAACCTTTTTAGGCGCAATCTCTCTTCTAATAGAGCCTAGATAAATTTTAGAAGTAAAATATTTATCTTTTCTTACAAAGAAAAAAATAAATTTGTTTATTACTACAATAAATTCTGGAGTTATTCCATTAGTTTTATTATAAAAATACGTATTTAATTTAAGCTCAAAATTACTATATTTTCTTACAAATGATAACATTTGGTAGAAATATAAATCATCGATTATAGTATAAAAACCCATATAAAAATTTCTCAAGGGAAAAATAAAAAGTACTAAGAAATTCACTTAATTAGTCAAAAAATTTAATAATTATCAAGTTGTATAAGATTCATTTTATTTTATTAAAGAGAGATGAAAGGAGCCGGCTTTGAATTTAGGGACCATACTGCTGATGTAAGCGTCAAAAGTTGGGGTAGAAACTTAGAGGAAGCTTTTTCTCAAATGGCATTAAGTTTAATGACTACAATTACTCCTAATTTGAAAAAAATTTCAACAAATGTCGAAAAAGAGATTGAGATGGAATCAGAAGATAAATATGCATTATGTTTTGACTTTTTATCAGAGTTCCTTTATATATTTGACGTAGAAGAATTAGTCTTTAGTTATATCTCGGTAAAATCTATTGAAAAAATTGAAGATAAATATAAATTAAATGCTGTAGTAAGGGGGGAAAAATTCGATAAAGACAAACATGAAATTGGCACAGAAGTGAAGGGAATCACATATAGCTTTATGAATATTCTCGAAAAGAAGAATAGAGTAGAAATTGAAATGGTATTCGATATTTAATCTTTAATTTCTTCCTTGCTAAGATTATACTCTTCTATCAATTCGATAAGTCTTGTAGAAAATTGGTCTTCATTCATTTTGTATCCTCCCTATTCCTTTGGCAACATATTCTAAAAAGTGGGCGATGTTCATATTACAAAAGTCTAAATTTACTATCTTGGTCTTTATTTGGTGCTGGATCTCTTCGTGTTTGATGTATAATCAATTATGTTTTTAGCCTTTTACAACCCCTACTGGAACAAGCCTTACAATTTTTTCGACAATTCCTAGATCATGACTTACTTGAACTACTTGATCAATATCTTTGTAAGCTCCAGGACTTTCTTCAGCTAAAACCTTCATAGAAGCACTTTTTACTAAAATACCTTTCTTTCCTAGATCTTCTTTTACCTTAGTACCCCAATATTTTTTTATAGCTTTCGATCTAGACATTACACGACCAGATCCATGAGCAGTAGATCCAAAAGATAATTCCATAGCTTTTGGTCTACCTACACATAAATATGAAGCAGACCCCATAGTTCCAGGAATAAAGGCTGGTTGACCAATATCTTTATAATCTTGAGGCAACACAGGATGGTTTGGTGGAAATGCTCTTGTTGCACCTTTACGATGGACATTCAGTTTCATTTTTTTACCATTTATTTTGTGTTCTTCTATTTTTAGAATGTTATGACAAACTCCATAAATCATATGCATATCTAATGCATCAACATCTTTATTAAATGCATTTTGAAAGGACTCTCTTAACCAATGAGTTATCAACTGACGATTAGTGAATCCAAAATTGGCAGCACATGCCATCTGTTGTAAATAATTTTGTGCTTCAGGTGTATCTGCTGGCACACAGGCAAGTTCTCTATCTGGTACTTTAATTTTATATTTTTTCATTGCCTGTTCGATATTTCGTAAACTATCTGTACAAACTTGATGACCTAATGCTCTACTTCCTGTATGAACCATTACAGTTATTTGATTTTTTTCAATTATTCCTAATTTTTCTGCAATTGTCTTATTATAAATCTGATCTACTTTTTGGATTTCAAGAAAATGATTTCCACTTCCTAAGGAGCCAAGTTGTTTAATCGCTCTTTGTTTTGCTTTCTGAGATACTAAATCTGCATTACCATTCTTTAAACATCCGTTTTCTTCTAAATGTTCGATGTCTTCTTCAATTGCATACCCCTTTTCTAAAGCCCAGTTCACTCCGTTATTCAAAACGTTATCTAAGTCAGAATAATTTATAGTTAATTTACCTTTTGAACCTAAACCAGAAGGTATCTTATTAAAAATATCGTTTAATAAATTCGGAAGCATATTTTTAATGTCGTTGAGAAATAAATTTGTTCTTAATAATCGTACACCGCAATTAATATCATAACCAACACCTCCTGGAGAAATCATTCCCGTCTCGGCATCAGTTCCAGCAACTCCACCTATACAAAATCCATATCCTTGATGGGCATCAGATAACGCAATAGCATGTTTCTGTATTCCTGGCAAACAAGCTACATTAGCTATTTGATCTAAAGTGCGATCCTGTTTTATCTTTTCTAATATATAGTTGTTTGCATAAATTCTAACAGGAACTCTCATCTGGAACTTCTCTATATTCCCTTGAATCCTTGCCATCAATGTTTTAGGAGGGATCTCGTAAATATTCTCCCCAACTTTATTTACATTCATCTTAAAATTATAAATCAATCAATTTTCAAAAATATTTTCATTTGATATTATAACGTTATAAAATTTGATATTAAATTTGATCTCACAATTAATCTACTTTAAACAGTAAAAATTGAATATAATTCCTTAAAAGAAGTTAATTAGTTATTTAATTTCTACAAATGAGAGAAGTTCTAACTTGTCTAAATTATTCATTATCTTCTGAATCTCTCGCTCTGGACGCCCTGACTCCTCCCCGATGTCAGCAATCGTGTGAAATCCATCCGCTAAATGGGCGATATCAAACTCTTCTTCATCCAAAACCCCCTGTGCGATTATCTGTTTCGGTAAGCGCTTAGCTGTCCAATCTGGCTTCACATCCTTCACCGTACGCAAATCTTCCTCAGATAATATTAACCCCTTCTTGGCAATCTGTTTCTGGGACTTCAGAAAATCCTTCTTGAATATTTTCAATATCGGTATCTTAAGCTGGATTTCGGCAACCTTACCAGTCTTCAGTATCTTATCTATTACATTCTCAAAATCCCGAAAGATTCGAACATCTCCAGACCATCCCTCAAGCTGGTCCCCAAATTTAGCTACAAATCTGTCTATTATATCAGTTAAAGCCTTATGTGTAATTTTTGCATCATCGTTCTTGTCAGCTGCTGCTGTACATAACACTCCCTCTTTAAAGACAAGCAGAAGATAAAAAATTTGCATATCTATTACTTTTAATTCTCCTGATCCTTTGGAAAATTCAACTGAAAAATCTTTAAGTGCGGTAAGAAAACCGCTCACTAAATCTTGATTAAATTCTATACTTCCATACTTCCTATGGATTAAACATATTCCTGTGTGTTGATGAATCAAGTAAAAATTATGTAACAAATATAAAACCTCGACAAAATTTTACAACTTTATTCTTAATGTATATTTAATAAGATTATGGTAATTTAAATCTCTTCATGAATAACAAAAAAATCAATTTTGTTTAATGATATCATAAAGAGATTGAATTTTGAAAGAGTTTATAATTTCCTGTTTTGAAAGATCTTTACTTGTTTCAAGACCACTTACGATTTCAATATCGATATTCAAAGTTTCATTAGGTTCCATAGAAAAGAAGTTATCAGAAGCTATAAAATCAACTAAATCTGAGTCAATATTGACATATAAGGCAATATTATTAGCCTTCAATTTCAATTTAAATTGAATTTTATCATTCCTTTCTCCTTCTATATCTTCAAAAGAACTTGATATTTCTGGATCTCTTAAATTAAAGAATTTTGGTGCGTCAAATAAACGAAATCCTCGATATATTATTTCTTTCTTCCCATTATTAGAATATAATTTATAGAAGATAATATTGTTTTGCATGTTAAATTGTTCTTTGTTAATATTACTAACATCTTCTAACCCTAATTTTAAAGAACTACAAGGAAAGACTTTTGAATTATAAATTCCTTTCATGAGTGTATTCCCCTCTGAATTAAGAATATTCCAATCTAACTCAATGTCGCAAGATCTTCTTAAATCATTTGTTACCCAAAATTCAACTTGTTGTAGATTCTCTTCTACACTAGCGAAAATTGGCTGATAAAACCTCTTTGCAAAATAATGAAGCGCTTTCCATCTACCATAATAATCTAATGAAGACCAACTCGCAACAGGCCAACAATCATTTAATTGCCAATAAAGAGATCCCATGCAATGGTTTTCATTACGATTTCGTCTCCAATGTTCAACACCATATTCTATAGCTTCTGCTTGAGTAATTTGTGACAAAATTACTTGATGCTCGAATTCTCGTGGTATCGAAAAACGCTTATCCATATAATCCATTATTTTCTGATTGCCAGCGGAGTTTTTCTGATGGTTTTCCATAATTGGGGTATTGAAATCATATTGATCCATTGGACAAAATTTTTCAATAGTTTTCAAAGAAGGAAAAGATTCAAAGCCGAATTCTGACATAAAACGAGAATTGAACTCTCTATAAGCAGAGAATGGCATATTTCCATGCCAAACTGCCCAGTAGTGTGAATCACCGGCATTGGGATTATTTGAACTCCTCGCTGCTAGATTTTCAATAATGAAACCACTTGATGGTGAACTAGGCCAATATGGTCGAGTTGGATCAAATTTCTTAATTAATTGAGGCAACAACTCTTCAAATATTCTCAAATAGAAATCTATTAAAAGCTTAAGCCTCTTTGTATTATCTTCTACAACCCCAGAACTAATTAATAACCTCTTCCATAAGCCTTCAATTTCATTATTACCACACCATAATGCAAGGCTAGTATGCTTTCGTAATTTCTTAATATTTTGGGTAACCTCTTTCTCCACGTTTTTAATAAAATCATCAGTATAAGGATAAAGCGCACATGCGAATGGGAAATCCTGCCAGACTAACAATCCCAATTCATCACACAAATTATAAAAAGACTTATCCTCATAAATCCCTCCACCCCATACACGAATCATGTTCATGTTGGCTTTTTTGGCATAATTTAAATTCATTGAATAAAGTCCAAGCTTCTTACCTCTTGGAATAAAACTATCTACAGGAATCCAATTTGCACCCTTCGCAAAGACAGGAATTCCGTTTAGAAGAAAATAGAAAGTTTCCCCCCACCTATCCGGTTCTCTAACAAGTTGAATCTCACGTAACCCTATCTTTTGTTTTACTGTTTCTAACACCCCATCTTTTAAAATTGAAACTTCTAGTTGATAAAGGTTTGGGGTACCGAGATCGTGAGTCCACCATAGGAAAGGATTTTCAATATCAAAGCTGAGTGTTTCCTTTTGTTTACTTAGAGGGATTTCCTTTATAAAAATTTCATCGTTTGGTGCTTCTAACTGTGCTTTGATTATACAATCTATCTCCCGAATAATTTCGATATTTGATGCTAAATCAATTTCTATGAATAATTTTGCCGATTTTACTTCAATCGTAGAAAATTCAGTAGGATTACTAATATTCAATGGATCTTTATTATATTCGAGATTTGCATAGGGAAAAACTGATTTGATCTTAATATCATCGAATCCAATTACTTCAACAGTTTTCCATATCCCGATATCTGGTAATTTCGGCCCCCAATCCCAGCCAAAAGAATACTGTGCTTTCCTCAAATAAGGAATCCCCGGGATTGCGGCATGACCTGTGTTTAATGTTATTTTGTTTCTTCCTATATGTTCACGACTTTTTGCTGTAGGACTCTTAAAATTGACTATTAATTTATTTTCTGCTTGTTTTAGTTTAGATTTCACATCAAAATCATATCTAACAAACATGTTGTTTACAGAACCTATTAATTCACCATTTAAATTCACTTCTGCTATTGTATCTAATCCCATGAACCGTAATATAATGTGTTTATGTTTCAAAAATTCTGGATCCAAGTTGAATTCTTTTTCATAAAACCAATTAGATTCATAAACCCATTTCATCTCATGCTCATTTTCACCATAAAAAGGATCCTCGATAACATTATTAGCAAGAAGAGCTTCAAAAACAGTTCCAGGTACTTGAGCATCTATTTCAACTGATTTTTCAGAATTTTTTAAATCCCAAAATCCATCCAATGAAATTTTTTCGACTTTTTGCATTATCCTTACCAACCCCAAAAAGGTAGAATGAAATTAAAAAAGAATTTTTAAAAGTTAAAAATGAAATAAATCTTAAATAAATTGATATCAAGTAATGCATTAATCAGAATTATAAATATAATAAAGATATAAAATGAACTATTATCTTTTCTTAGTAACTGTTCCAAATATTGATGAGGGGCAAAAAATTGCTAGGAATTTAGTAGAAAGCAAACTTGTAGCTTGTGTAAACATTATTAAAAACATCTCTTCAATATATAGATGGAAAGGAGAAATTGTGGAGGATAGTGAACATTTATTATTGATCAAAACTACCGATGAGAAAAGTGACTTATTAATTCAAAGAATTACTAAAATCCATTCGTACAAAAATGCTGAATGCATTGGACTGAAGATTGAAAAAGGGTCTGAAAAATATTTAAAATGGATTAAAGACGTTGTTGATTGAATAAAAAATTATTTACTTTAAATTATGGTAAGCAATGCTTTTCAAGTAGATTGGGTTTTTGTTGATACAGTTATAATCATTTCATTATTCTTACTTCTATTAGGTGTAAAAATTTTCAAATCAACTCATCGATGGCGCTTAAGCTTTACTAACGAGGCTTTAGAATATTATTCTTTTCCAAAACCATATGATCTTGGTAGGAATCATTACATCAAAACAAAACACTGTAGTTTGACTAGAAATTCTTCTTTACATAGACAGTTTGATGAATGTCCGTTAATCTTAATTTTAAGAACAAGTTTTAAAAGACATTTAACGAAAATCATAACAGAGGGCTTAAACAGCTATGGTTTCAACGTTATTAATTTGAAACTTAAGATTAATCTTGATTCAAGTTCAAATATGTTAAATAAAACTATTAATAATGAGGTAAAATCCCTAATTTCATTAATACTAGCTTATTTTAGACATGAAGGGCTTTTAACGAATTCAAAATACATTCTATTAAATTTATCAAAACCTTTCGTTCCAGACACAGAAATTTTATCAGACCCAGAAAAGATTGGATTATTGTTAATTAATCCAAGGATGAATAAATCTAATATTGGAAGTTTAAAAGAAACTTTTCATATCGTACCACAATATACTCAATTATTTTATATTTTTAGTAAAAGGAGCTTCTTTATTTTAAAAAATAATGACTTGAAACATTTTGGTAAGGAATTTGATGAAAAGACCACAAATAAAGCAAAATTAATAACAATAGAGAAATCCACTAAAAGTTTTAAATATTATGAAACGATTCTCTTAGGCATTATTATTGATATACTAGAAAATAAATTAATGAAATCTAAAAATTACACTTAATTCATGAAGGATAATAAAATTTTAAGAGATCACCATAATATTATAACCTATTCGGAAGATAAATGGGCTTTATTAAAAAGTAAAAGAGTAAATGCTATAAAATTATTAGAATTGTTTGTTAATGAAGGTTTTAAGCCCATTGTATATGGAAGTATTGCCCGTGGTGATGTTCATGAGTCTAGCGACATCGATATTGTATTTATTCAAAAAGTTCCTTCATTCCAGATTGAATACGTTTTAAATAAAAACGGTTATGAAAATTATTTTAGAGAAATTATTATGGCAACACCACTAGATTCAATCAAATTGTATATTCATTTAAGTGAATTGGAGAGCATCACCATCCCCCTTTCTAAGTTTGATAAAAGGATTTTTGAATTCTATAATTTTGGAGGAAAATTAACCTTAAATAAGTTAAAATCAGAGAATAGAGTAGCGGGGATAGATAAAAGACTTGTATTAATTAAACCTAACGTACACGGCCATGAGGAAATTTCAGTTATTGGGAACGAAGCTCTTGCTGCCAAAGAAGTAGGAGTAAGTATTGACACTGTGAATGAACGCAAAAGAGTATTATTAAGACGAGAGAAATATGGGAGAACTGGAGTATTTTTAAAAAGAAATCTCGAATTTAATGAATCTACCGAGGAAGTGTTAAAAAACCTTGCTAAAAGAAAGGCGATAGTGAGAAAAAAACTACTTAAATCATGAGAAAAGCTAAAGTTATCAAATCGAAAGAAAATAATTTATATATAAAGGGAAGAGGACTTCCTAAAGGATGTAAACTTTGTCTAAAAGGACAAAAAACAGTATTATTTTTAAATGGAATATGTCAAAAACCCGATCATTGCTCTTGGTATTGCCCGATTTCAATAGAAAGAAGAGATAAAAATTTAACTTTCGCAAATGAGATCGAAATTACTTCAAAAGAGGGTTTGTTAGAAGAAGTGAATAAGATCGATGCCAAAGGAATGAGTATTACTGGCGGTGAACCACTTTCTGAATTGAATTTAGAGAAAACTCTTGATTATATTAAATATATAAAAATTCAAAAGGGTTATAAATTCCATGTTCATCTATACACGAATGGCATTAACTTCAATAATTCAATTGCCCGTAAACTCGCTCTAGCAGGATTGGATGAAATTAGATTCCATCCTCCCAAAGAAGCCTGGTCAAACATTGAACTTGCTTTGAATAAAGGATTGGTTGTTGGAGCAGAAGTTCCCGTCATACCTAATAAAGAAAAGATAAAAGAGCTTCACAAATTTATCATTTATCTCAATAGTATAGGGGTAGACTTTATAAATCTAAATGAATTTGAATATTGTTTTCCTAATAGTGAATCATTAAAAAGCCGAGGATATCAATTGAAAAAAGGTTCCATTGCATCTGTAGTCAATAGTTATGAAGTTGCAATTGATCTAATGAAAAATTTGAGTAATAAAGTTTCAATCAAAATGCATTTTTGTCTTATACATTCAAAGGATTATTATCAGTTAAAAAATAGGTACTTACGAAGGGCTAAAAATATAAAATTACCATTTGAGGTAATTACTGAAGAAGGGCTTTTAATGTTCGCTCAAATCGAGGGAAATAGGGATGATATAGAAAAATTTAGCAATATCTTATTAACAGAAATGAAAATAAATAAAAATCTTATATTATTTAATGGGAATGACATAAAATTACCTATCTCTCTCTCAATAGATAACCAAATTATATCCTTATTTGAAAGATTTCGACTTAAAGGATATATTGTGGAAATGATACCCTTTAGACAGCAAAAATATCAACAAATAACAGAAAAAACCCCAATAAAATTATTTAAAGAAGAATTTGGCTTAAATGAAAGTTAAAAATGTTAATTCAAGAGATTTAGAACAAATTATGATCCTTGAAAAAGAGGTATTCAGGGAAAATGCATTTTCTAAACAATTAATGGGGGAATTAATACACCGCAATACTTTATTTTTAAAATTAGTTAATGGTAAAAATAAGCATGAACTTATTGGTTTTATAATACTCATAAAAGATAGAAAAGACAGAATTAATATTATTAATTTTCTCATAAACCCAAGATTTCAAAACAAAGGGTATGGTGCTCTTCTCTTAAAAAATACATTACAGAGGATAACACGATTAAAAGGGATCAAGAAAGTAGTATTAAACGTTCAAGTAAGTAATTCACAAGCAATTAAATTATACGCGAAATTTAATTTTAGAAAAAATCCAAAAAAAATTGAGAATTATTATCAATCTGGAGAAAGTGCCTATTTAATGGAATTATTTATAGCCTCTCTATAAACTAAAACTTATAAATAAATTCTATTATAATATGTGTAAATATCAATATTAATTATTTCATATCAATTTTAAATAAAAGGGGTTGATAAAAAGTGGCACCCATTGGTAAAGAACTTCAAGAAGAAATTGAGAAAGGTGTTTCGCTCGAAAAAGTTGATGAAGAAGAACTCCAAAAACGAGAAGAAGAAAAGAAGAAACGCATGGAAGAACTTGAGAAAGTAAAAGCAGCTATAGGGCAAAAAGATTAGAATTTATTAGTTTATTTTTTTATATTTTTTTATTTATTTTAATTATTTTAATTCAATATTTTTCGATCTCAAATTAAATTAAGCTTATCTTAAACTATTGATTAATTTTAAATAGCAACTATTTGGAGTTAGTTTTAGGATTTGAAAATCATAGAAATTGATCAGAAACATGGGGAGATTATAGTTAAACCTGAGAATCTTAACGATTTATGGACTCTTTATAATATCATAAGTGAGGAAGATGAGATATCCGCCCGCACACAGAGAAGAGTTGTGTTGAAAGAAGGATCCAAAGGCGAGAGAAAAGTAATGAAGTTGAAATTGAAGGTTGAAACAATTGCTTTTCATGAATTTTCAAATCGATTAAGGGTAAAAGGAAAAATTCTTGAGGGCCCTGATGATTTTGTTAGCCACGGTTCTTATCACACATTTAATATAGAAAAATTACAAAAAATTACTATAGTCAAGGAAAAGTGGTCAAATTACGAATTAAAACGATTAAAAGAAAGTTCAAAATTTGAGAATAATTTCATTATATTGCTTATAGCAATTGAAACAGGTTTAGCAACAATTGCTATTATAACCAATTTCAGCCATAAAAGGATTGCTACGATCAAAACTCACATTCCCGGAAAAAGATATCAACAAACTTATCGTAATAAGGCATTATTAGAATTTTATGAGAGTATTGGGAAGGTCGTAAAGGAAAATCTAAAAATACATGATGTGAATCTAATAATCATTTGTGGTCCAGGAAATACAAAAGATAATTTTGTTGACCATTTGAGGAAAACCCTTGATCCTAGTTATTCAACTAGAATTGAGATTTGTCATGCAAGCTCTGGAACAGAAAGTGCAATTATTGAAACGTTAAAATCTAAAAAACTAGCGAAATTAAAAAAGGAAGTTAAGATCTTACAGGAAACTGTACTCATTGAAAGCGTTATCGCCCAATTCGCCCTTGACGCTGATCTTATTGTTATAGGGATGGATGAGGTTTCTAGTGCTTCTGAGAGGGGGGCAATTAAACAACTTTTGATTGCAGATGTAATGATTCGAGGAGCCTCGAAAGATCATAAGTTAAAAATTGAAGAGATCATAACTAACGTGGAAAATGCAGGAGGTGCAATAAATATTATGAGTACTGAAAATGTTGCTGGAGATCAATTGGTAAATTTAGGATCATTGGTTGGAATTTTACGATATAAACTTTAGTAAATTAATATGAAAACTGAATCAATCTATGTTAATAAAAAATCGGGAATTCCCCTATATGGAATAGATTATATAGGAGTAATTGACCGAGGTACAAATGTCATAGAACTTAAACCCTTGACATTATGCAACCTAAAATGTAAATACTGTTTTGTAAGAGCAGGTGATTATAATAATAATTTTATAGTCGATCATAGTTACTTAATCGAGAAAGTAGATGAAATAATAGAAAATAAAGGAAGGTATAATATTGAAATCCATTTAGCACCATACGGAGAAATTTTACTTTATCCAAAACTTATAGAATTAATTGAAAATCTTTGGAAAATAGAAGGAACTGAAACAATAACTATGCAATCTAACGGAATGCTCCTCAATCAAGGATTAATTAAAGAGCTAGAAGAAGTAGGATTAACACGCATCAATATTAGTTTAAATTCTTTAAATGAAGAAAAAGCAAGCTACTTGTGTGATTCATATTTCAATATAGATGCTCTGTTAAAAAACATAAAAACACTATTAAACTCTAAAATCAATGTATTGATTGCTCCTGTATGGTTTCCAGGAGAGAATGATGATGATATAGAAGAAATAATTAAGTTTGTAATCGATTTAAGAGACCAAGGTTATTCTGAAAAGAAAATTCAAATTGGAATCCAAAAATACTTAATTTATAAAACTGGAAGAAAACTAAAAAAAATTAGACCAAAAAGCTGGGATTTCTTCTATAAACAATTATCTAGATTAGAAAAAAGATACAAGATTAAACTAAAACTTGGTCCAAGAGATTTTAATATTCATAAACGGAAAAATGTTGCATCCTTAGGCGTTAAAAAGAATGAATTCATAAAACTAACTATTATCTCTAAAGGTCGTTGGAAAAATGAATTTATTGGAAAAATTGATGATAATTTTGGAGTAAAAGTACTTGTAAACGAACCATCAATCAATTCAGAGAATTTTATTGGTAAGAAGATTACCGCTAGAATTATAAAGGCAAACTATAAAAATAACATTTTAACCGCAGTTTTTCCAATATAAACTTAAATATTAAAAAAATTATATAAATCAAAGTAAGTTATCTTTTAAGATACATTTCATAGATATTTAAAATTTTTAAAGAGAATAGATTAAAATGAAATTTGGTTTATTAAGGTTAAATTAATACTAGACTTCTTTTTTGATCATATTCCTATTGAGATTAGCCAAATCCAAAATCTCTAAGGAATTTCCATCTAAAATTGTCTCTTAGAGTATCGTATTTCGCATTTTTCAGAGCACTTAAATTCTTTATATATTTATCAAAGATTTTTCTAACTCTTCTAAATAAGATTATTGGATCTATCCCAAGAACGAGTCGAGTTCCAGAAGAATCGGTCCAGCTTTCCTGAATAATAAGCCGTTTAGTCCTATCAAAACCACCATATGGCATTATTATGGCATTATGCATAATACCACATCGGAATCCACTATAGAAATAGGAAGCAAATGTTCCAGCAGCAGGATCTTCCTCATCTGCTATCGTTTTTTGGTAGAAAAATTTAATTTTACCACTTTTTTTGAAAGTATTAGCAAATTTTGGTAGTTCTTCTTCGAGAAATTGAATAAATTCTCCTCCACTGGAGGTTTTTAGTCTTCTATTATATTGGCTTAACATATCGATAATTATACAAGAGATGGCAATCAGCATAAATCCGTTATCATTATTCCTTTTTTTCAACATATCTTTTTTTAATACATCTCCGGGAGTGAAATAGAAAGCCTTGATTCTTGTATTAAAAAACTCAATTATTTCACTCAAATTTTTACCGTTTAAATCACTCGATATATATCTAGGTGCTAGGCTTCTATCATTATTATACAACTCTTCTATATTGCTAAATGTAATTTTTTATCACCTATCTGTTAATATTTATTCAGTTATCTTTATTGAAAAGTCTGATATCAACTTATATAGAAATAATTTATCTATTTTATAATAAAGGTTATGTTTTAACTCATTCACTCACGGAATCTAAAAAATTAGAATCACGAGGTTTAACTCTTGTAAGATCCGTTTCAGGCTCTCGGGAATAAAATTCTCCCGATACTTGCATAAGATAGTCTGACCTGCTATAATAATAAAACTTTTCCACTTCCTCGACTAACGCTAAACCTAAGTAATTTGAATATTTTTCAAAATTCTGTCTAACTTTCCCTTCATAGTATAGCTTTTTCTTTAAAAAATCTCCTGGATGTGTTGACCACTTTTGGTAAAAAGAGTATAGCGAGTGCTCAATATCATCGTAAAATCCTTGAACCTGTCTTGTGAGTTGCCGGTCATCCTTAAAATGATCCCAAATTACAATGAAAATTGCAACTATCCCTATAACTCCGCCAATAATTTCTAAAATGTCCAATAAATTCATATCAAAATTACTATAAAGATTTAGATTTCAAAGATATTTTAAATTATTCTCCGTTTTTTATATAAATTTCTAAAAAAAGTAGACAATTAAAAACTTTGCCCTAGAACATAATCCTCCCTAAGCTAGTGATATCCAGGATTTTCAGGAGTGCTTGAACCGCCAATAGTATTTCCAAAGAGCTTTAAAACGGCACCAGTGCACCAACACCCAACCCAGAGTAGTACGATTCCTATTATAAATGTCCTCGTATTAATCGTTCTCCCCGTAAAAATACCCAGTACACTAAATGAAACTGCTAATCCTCCCGCTAGCAAACAAATTATCCCAATAGAGTCAAAGATTTTAGAAAACGTAGATCCCACTTGATAACGTAGGTTAATGCCATAGAATGGAAAGAAAATAAACACACATATGACAATTCCTAGAAATATAAATACGGTTGATCTTGAATTCCTTCTTTCTCTCATCAAATAATATTTGCTTTTAGACATATTTTTTTATCACCATAAAAATTATGATTTATACTTATTCTTCGTCTTAGTTTATATTGAGAAAAATCTCTCCAAATGTAATTAAAGAAATTGCTAGTAAAATCATCCTTATCGCTCTTTTTTTTTCAGTATTTTTTTGAGGGAAATTAAGTATAATTATTATAAGACTCACAAAACCACCGAATGTATACATTAACATAATGAATAAAAACATTTGATCAGTAACATCCATTTTTTTTAACTCTCTTTTTCTTTATTTGATATTTATTT
>JAHLWJ010000159.1 GCA_019057975.1 Promethearchaeota archaeon
GATTATTTTACTCGAAAAGTAGGGTTCTTCCATCAAATATAGGTTTCATTCCTAACTGGGTGGCTTTTACTTGCATTTCCACCTCAGGGGGACCAATTTTAAAGCGGCTGGCAGCATCGAGAATTTTAGGTAAAAGATGAATATCAGAGCTTGTATTGAGGAAAATCCCTTCCATATTCAAAACCCAATGAACCGCACGGTCAATATCGATTTGATCCTTAAAGGGTTCGTACCATGTAGTCTGGGTCCTTTTTTTATCACCCCAAGGACGGCGTGCTAGAGATTTTATTGTCTGAACCGCTACGTTACGATCTTTGCATAATTTCAAGAGGTTTTCAAAATCTGCAGCATATATAGGATTCTGCATCATCATATAGTTATATGGTAATAGAACTGTGTCAAGCTCGAAGCGTTCCAAACTCCGAATGTGCATCGCAGCTACAGTATATCCATGACCTGTCACCCCAATATACTTTACAGAACCTTGCTCACGGGCTTCAACAAGGGCTTTTAAAGCACCGTCAGCGCCCATCACTTTATCCCAACTCCTTGGATCTGTTAAATTATGGAATTGTATCAAATCTATTGAAGAAACTTGTAGTCGTTCGAGCGATTGTTCTATCTGCTTACGAGCATCTTTATAGGAGCGCCTAAATACTTTAGTGGCAAGGAAGAATTTATTGCGGTTTTTCTCCATCCAAGGCCCAATACGTAATTCTGATTCACCGTACCCCGCAGCTGTGTCAATATGGTTAATTCCATATTTCAGGAGTACATCGAGCGTCTGATCTGCTTCTTCCTGAGTTACATTACTCAGAGATGCAGCTCCAAAAATAGTTCGTGTACTCAAATGTCCTGTATTACCGAATTTTTGTTTAATGATCATATTTATATCTACCAATTATTTCATTCATTTTCTAAAATAAATATTATCTCTCTTTTTATTTTGCACTTTAAAAATTATAATCTGCATTCAAAATTTTCGTATAAATTTCTTTTGTTAAAAGAGTATAATCAGAAGCATTAGGTAAAAGAACATATATCAGATCATTGAGTTTGGTTATGTCATATCCTTCCTTTTTTAAGCCTCCTTTTTGGATTTTGAGAGTTGCTGTAGTCTCGAATTTCTCTGTGAAACGAATAAATTTTGGTACAGCATATTCAGGTAAAAATTTTTTTAGTAATTCTATAAAACCTCTAAAATCAAAATCTTCTGCGGAATTTGAATTAGTAATAATTGATGTCATTCCAGCGCGTCCTTCTGTATTTGGAATTTGAACACCATATGCAGTACTTGAGCTTATTTGCTTAAATAAATTAACTACAGATTCTACTTCTTCAGTTGAGACATTTTCGCCCTTCCATCTAAATGTATCACCCAAACGATCTACGAATTGGGCATGTTCATATCCAATTTTGCGTAATAAATCACCTGTATTCATATACATATCTCCCTTTTCAAAAACATCGCGAAATATCTTTTTTTCATCCGCCTTTTTGTCAGTATACATATAAAAATACTGTGGATCTAGTTGACCTAAAAGAAGTCCTGCTTCACCAGGTTCAGTTCTTATCATACATCCATTTTCATCCCTAATAGGTTCATCTGCATCAATATCATATTTTACAATCGCATATTCTGATCCACAAAAGCCAACAGTACAGTCTAGATTATATCTATTTGCAAAATTTGGGCAAAATCTCTCAGTAGCACCGTAAAATTCAAAGATTCTAGGAATTCCGAACCTTTTTTTGAAATCCATCCACATTTCATTACGTAAACCATTACCAACAATTTTTTTCACTTTATGTTTTCGGTCTGTTGGCTTAGGCGGTTGATTGTACAAATATCGGCAAATTTCTCCTATATAGTTAAAGGAAGTAGCTTTAAATTTAATAGCATCATCCCAGAATTTACTAGCACTAAATTTTCTTCGAATCGCCATAGCAGAACCGTGTCTAAGTGCTGCAGCATAAGCTACGTTAATCGCATTTGAATGAAATAGAGGTGTCGTGATATACATTACATCTTTTCGCTTCATTCCGACAACAGTGTCTCCCCAATAAAATGAAGCACCTACTGTATGACCATGTGTTATAATAGCTGCTTTAGGAAGCCCAGTGGTTCCACTTGTAAAGATATAAGCATACGGATCTTTCGCTTGTAAATGAGGTGAAGTCGGGGGATTTATAGCCTCCTCATTTTTAACAAGTTCATAAAGATTTTTAGATCCTGAAGGGGGATCAATTTCACCTGTATCAGGTAAAAAATAGATGTGTTTTGATTGTTCTTCCGTTAAATTGAGTTGGGTTCTTACATCTTCAAATGCCTCAATGAGTTCTTCTCCAATTATAAATACTTTTCCTGGAGCGTGTCTAATGCTATGGATTAACGGTTTTTCTCTTTGCTTTGTGTTAATTAAGGAAGATATAACGCCAATTTTTGCTAAACCAACTATTGTAAACAGAATTTCAGGTCGATTCATTAGATAAACGATTGCTACGTCTCCTTTTTTCAAACCTACTTTATTAAGAAAGAAATTGGCATATCGATTACACCATTCATTATATTCTTTATGTGTATATTTTTTCTCTTCAAATAGAATGGCAGTTTTATCTGGGTATTTTTGGGCGTGTAATTCTGTACAAAGAGCAATGTTGAGGTTGGATTCAGGTGTCATTTCTAAACCTACCTTTATTGCTTTAGCCATTCTTCTTCGTTTATGAAGAGCAAACAACCAGGCTCTCATATAGTCTTTTTTTGTCAATAAATATTCATTCTTTGGATTCTTTCTATTATTATTTTTTTTCATATACTCAACTCGCCTTCATTAATAGGAAGCCCTCTTTATCAACACTCTTTTATTTGCTTTAATTCTAATATAAAAAAAAATATTACTTTTCTAAAAAACTCTAATAATATATTAATTAAATGACATTTTTGGAATAAATTAAACATTTAATGAAATATTCAAACTAATTATTAAGAAATAATTTTATTTGAAGTTCGCAAAAAAATATATTGGCGAAAAGTTATTAAATACTTAAAGAGAAATATTTAGCTGAAAATTAAAATAAATAAATCAAGTAGTCCTTTATGAGCGAAGAAGAAAAGTTTAGCGCAATAATTCAAGAAATTAAAGAGATATTTTTGTCTTTAACCCAAGGGGAACCGAGCCCAGATGATGAAATTGAGGCCCGAGCAGCTCTAATTGAAAAAATTCAAAATTTAAAAGAAGTAAATGCTTTTCAAGTTGGAGCAAATATGCGTCTGTTCGAAGATACTCTTACTAAATTGGAAAATTGGGATACGCTTGATTTATGGTTTACAGAGTCAGAATTGCCTAAAGAAATTAAAAAAATTATAAATATCACAGAGCAATTACCGGTAGTTGAAGAAAAAGAGGAAACGAAGGAGGAATTTAGGAAACAAGCACAATCTGATTTGGATTCAGTGAAAATTGATATAAATGAGATTGTTGATCAAGTATCTGATAAATTTAAGGGTGAAATAGATGACCTTAAACAAAAAATTGAATTTTTAAAGCATGAATTAGACGTTAAGGATGAAAATCTTCATAGATCAAAAAGAGTCGTTAAAAAAATTACACCTAGAAAAGACGTAAAACTACCTCCACCAAAAATAAAGATACCTGTCATTAGAAAACCTGCTGTGATACCTCAAGTTAAGGGACCAAATAAAATAGAAGTTGAAAAAAGCAAAGAAAAAATAGGAGTTAAGTCGATCGAAGAAGTTAAGGCAAAAATAGAGAGAGAAATAGAAAAATTAAAACCTACTCCTCCCATTGAAGAAAAACCGAAAATATATGATGAGATGCAGGAGGAAGCAAAATCAGTTTTAAATATTCTTGAAGAAATCGAGCCTTCTCCAAGCTCCACTCAACTTGAAATAAGTATAGATTCATCTAAAGAACCTACATCAATCTTAGATATACTTGACGAACAAAAAACTGTTCCAAAAGTAATGGAACCAAGCATCGTCGGGGATAAAACTGAGCATTCAAGAAAACCTCCAATAATTACCGAGGTTTCACTTGTCGAAGAAGAACAAAAAGGAACAACACCATTTATTCCTAAAAAGCCGAAAATTACAACTGTAAGTGTAGAAGAAATTGAGACTGAAGAAATTAAGTCAAGTGGAAAGAATTTATTTGATGTTTTTTCTTCAGTTGGAAGTAAGCCAGTTGAGAAAACCTCAACACCTCTAGAATTACCCCGTTTAGAACCTAAAAAAGAAAAAAATAAGAAAGAAGTTAAAAAGAAAAAAAAAGAAATTGACGCAATGCCTTTCATTGATTTTGGTTCTGGTGGGCCAGAAATAGGTACTCAAGAAGAATCTACTTCAATTAGTTCAGAAGAATTACCTACAGATAAAGATACTCTATATCAAGAATTAATAGCGCTTGAAGGAAGACGATACTCGCTGGAAAAGAATTTTAAAGAGGTAGAAAAGAGTTACAATATGGGATCCATTGACGATTTAGACTATAAAAATCGAAGTGATGATCTTAATAGTAAATTAGATGAAATAACTTCTCGAATTAACAAGATAAGAAGAGTAATAGCAAGTATGTAAAAAATATTTAGCTATATCAGATTTATCCTATTTTATAAATTGGTGGCATTTTTAGTTTATGTTGCGATGATCTCATCATTTTCTTGACTTTTTCTATGTCGTTTCTATTGAGATCATTTAAATCTAAGTTATGATCTATCCTATATATTATTTCATCTAATAAATCGTATTTCATACCTATTTCACCCTCATCTGTTTGGCCTTCCCATAATCCTGCTGAAGGTGGTTTATTGATGATATTTTCAGGAATGCTTAATTTTTTCGCAATTTCTCTTACTTCATATTTATAAAGACCTCCTAAAGGTTCGATATCAACTCCGCCATCTCCATATTTTGTAAAATACCCTATTGCTAATTCGGATCTATTTCCTGTTCCTCCAATCAAATAATTTCCCTTAGATTGTGCCATAAAATACCATGTTACCATCCTTAATCGAGCTTTTAAATTTGCTTTTGCGAGGTTATTTGATTCAATAAGATTTGCAGTTATTTTCATAATTTCTTCATAAACAGATGACAAATCAAAGATTATAAATTCTATTCCTAACCGGGCTGCTAATAATTTAGCATCACTCAAATCTTTAGGATTTGATAAACAAGGTAAACCCAAACCTATTACTGCATCCTTTCCTATTGCGTTAGCGCATAAAGTTGAAGTCACAGCACTATCAATACCTCCACTTATCCCAACAACAATTCCATCAGCATTGGCAGACTTACAATAATCGCTTATCCATTCTTGAATTTCAGAAATTATTCGATCATAATCTAATTTCCGCATATTATTTTTCAATTATTCTTTTATTTAAAATTCTTTTAATATAATTATTGCTAAAAGCTAAGATTAAAATAGAAATTTTAAAATTATAAAATTAGAAAAATCTTCTTAATTAACCAAAGTTTAATATAAACCTAGAGGAATGATATGGTATGAGTGAGGAATTTAAAGCAATTGTGGATTCATCCTACGATAAAGGAACACCTTTTTGGCTTTATACAAATGATTACATTTTTGGAATGATCCCAACAGATAATGATCGTTGGATTGAGGTTTCCTACACTTTTGAAGAACCAGATGAGCCATTCTTCAAAACCGAAAGAAATGCAGATTTATCATTTCAATTTCTCCTTGAGGAAGTTGAAAAGGGAGTATCGTTCTATGTTGAGGATTTAAAAGTTCCATTATTGAAAGAGTTCGAGACTACTCTTGAAGGTAAATCTGGAACTGACAAAATGAATTCGATTATATCTGAGTTAATTGGCAATTCAGCTAAATATTCAGATAATCTTCCAATTATAAAAAGTAAAGATCAACTTAACATATTAAAAGAAAAGGTTTAATACTTAATTGAAGAACTTTGAAAAATTAAATATACAAGTTCTTTCTCTGAGGGTATTTTTTAATAAAAGCCTCATCGACTCTACGACGAAGCTGGTAACCCAGATTTGCATCTTTCTCATTAATTATTTTCTTTATGTAGTCTCCTTTTTCTTGTGAGTATTTTTCTATTCCAGATGCTATAACACTTTTGTTTTCTTTTATTGGAACAACCATCCCAAAGAATCGAAGCATGTCGTTTGGAGACATTTTTTTTCCTACTCTTTCATCAATATCTTTATCAAGATTCCTAACCACTGTACCCATTGACAATGCTGAAAATGGGCTTAATTGTTTTGATTTCAACCAAAAGTGATTAGGCTTTTTTGATATGATTGTATCTGAGTTTCCGTCTCTATCTTTTGAGCCTATCACTCTCCAATCTTTTGGGTCATCCTTATATTTTTTCAACATTCGTTTAGCTATAACACTGATTGGGGCAACTCCGTAATAATCCTGTTCTTCTTCGTTATCAGTCATAGTCTCTATAATATAAAGTAATAATAACTATAAAAATGTAAAGAAAATACTGTATGAACAATAAAATATTTTAAATTGAAAAATAAAGGTGATAAGTAACAGAATCTTAAAATTTTTAAAGCATAGATTGCATCAAATTCATTTAATTATATATTTTCCCCAAAAAATTCTGGTTATACTTAGATTATAAAATGGAACAAAAAATAAGTTATGATAAGTTCAAAGAATTCATAGGATTGCTTGGTAAGAGTATAAAAACAAAAGATTTCCAACAATTACTAAATCTCATCTCCTCAGTTGAAAAATATGAAGAAATCTTTTTAAAAAATTATCAAAGACGCAAGAAAGAAGGCGTTTATTATACTGAGAAAAGAATTTCAGAATTTATAGTTAATGAAGCGTTGCTCCTTTTTCTCAACAAAAACCTTAAAGTTGACAGCACAAATTTAATTGAAATTCAAAATATTGAGGAAATTTTTAAATTAAATTCAGATTTTCGGCAAAAAATTGGTGAAACCTTATTAAATACAACAATTTGCGATCCTGCTTGCGGATCCGGAGCTTTTTTATTAAGCTCAGCTGATATACTATTTGAAATAATCAAAAAAATAAATCCAAATGCCAATAATATTGAAATCAAGAAAAAGCTGTTAAAGAATCTATATGGCTATGACATTAATGAATATACTGTTGAATTATCGATTCTGAAACTATTTCAATGGTACTTTAAAGAGGGGATTACAGATGTTCTAGATGTATTTTCTCAATTAAAGATAAATATTAAATCAGAA
This sequence comes from Promethearchaeota archaeon, assembly GCA_019057975.1. Next base: position 7,247 of record JAHLWJ010000159.1, read on the forward strand.
AATAGCCTTATGAAATCAAGTTTGAGTAAATATGATATAATTGTTGGAAACCCTCCTTACGGAAATATTTTAAATAACCATGAAAAAGAAATTCTAAAAGAAAAAAAAATCTTTTATAGAGATATTTACTGTGCATTTCTAATAAAGGCTTTAGATTGGACTAATCATATTATTGGCTTCTTAGTGCCAAAAAGTTTTCTTCTAAGGCAAGGATATATTAAATTTAGAAAAGAGTTATTATCAAAAGCTAATATTTTGAAAATCTTTGATATAGGATCAAAATTATTTAAAAACGCTACAAATGAAGTCCAAATAATCCTATATGAAAAAAAGAGCAAAACTTCTAATAGAAATCTAAAAATTTATGACTTTCCTAAAAATAGGATAATTACTTATAAGAACCAAGAAGTAGATTCTCTAAAAATATGTTTTAATATTAAGTGTCCTATGAATTTAAAATCTAAAAAACTATATACATATACGTATCAAAAAAATTGTCCATATTGTAATTCAGAAACAAGTGAACTAAATCGTATAAGAATTAAGGCAAATCCCTCTTCTTTTAAACTGATTAGCAAGATTGAAAAGAAAGGAGATCTAAATTATCTTAATCCTATAACCTTCCCCAAACTAATTAGAGGTGAAGAAGATAAAGGATTAATCTTAATTAAAGAAAAACTGAGACATGATACTAGTGGTTCTTGTTTCTTCCTTAGTGCACGGAATGATTTTAATTACTATTATATAAACCGAAATAAATCTGTTGATCTTGAAGAACTTAATGCTAACGTTTTAAAGGGTAATAATTTCGAATATTATACCTCTCCAAAATTATTAATTAAGCACAATAACATAATCCCTGAAACGATTTATACCAAAGATATTGTATGCTTTACTTCCTCGGTTTATTCATTACTTCACGATGATAACAAGGAATTAAAATTCTTAAGTTCTGTTTTGAATTCAAGTTTAATGCAATTTTATTGTATTTATGCTATTAATAATCAGAAAGATACAACAATTAACTTAAATCAATACATGATAAGACACCTTCCAATCGTAAAACCACCTGAACAATTAAAACTAAAACTCGCTGAGAATGTTAAGATCATAAATAAATTATTCAAAGATAATAATGGTGCTATAAATCAAAATGTTCGTCAAGTAGCAAAAGAGATTGACGACTTAGTATTTAACCTTTATTCAATTTCAGAAGATGAAAGAAAGATAATTATCTCTGATATTAAAAAGCGAATTAGGTTTTTCGAGAAGGTTTATAATTAATATTCATCTGATTTTAAATTACTTCTTCTAAATCTCTCTTTCACCAAACCTAACAAAAAATAAGCGAAATATCCCAATATTATACCCAATGTATCAAAAACAATATCATAAAAATCAAAATACCGATAAGGCACAAAATATTGATGGACTTCATCGAGAAATGCATATAAAATTGATAGAGAGATTAAATATACCGACTTTACTTTAGGGAATAATCCAAAGAAAATTAAAAAAGATAAAGCTCCGAACTCACAGACATGTAATATAGGATTAAGAAATAATGATGTACCTTTAGGAGGCGTTGTTGGATATGGATTACTTAAAGAGGAAAAATAAAAAATAATAATAGCCAGTGTTATTGCAGGTAGTATTTTGAGGATATCGTAATATTTCCAACTCTGCACCTTATTAAACATTACCTAAGTTCTCCTGAAGCTTAAAATGAAAAGTACATATTTTATCCCCCAGTCCCATTGCTTTTTCTCTTTCAAAAGTAATTTTCGGATTGAAATCTTCAAAGGCAGCTTTGTAAAAAGGAAAACACATATTTTTGCATATTAAAGGTATTTTATCATGACGATTTTCATTTCTATCCATTGAGGCTTTATAGGGGCATTGCTTTACCTCAATAATTACTTCTGATTCTGAGATTCTGTTGACTTCATATTTCCAACCCTCTATGGACCATCGAAAAATAATAATTTCAATTAAATCGTTCAGTGTGTTTGTTTCTATATTCAAATATTTCTTAAGTCTTCGAATTATAATTTTAAAAAGCCTAGTCCAAACAGTAACATCTATTTTTAGAGCCGTGTCCCACCCAACTTCCTTTTCAGCTTCCAGCATCCAAAGACCATCCAACGTCACGAAATTTCTTTCATAATAAAACAACTTATCAGCATCACTAACTTTTCTCATAATATCATCCTAATTAGTAAATCCTATCGATAAATACAAAAATGAATTAATATTATAAATAGTAACATTATTTTAATAAATCACTGATTAACCTAACAGTATAACCCTCTACGTTATTCTAATTGATTATGTAAGATAAAATATAGGATTTTATATTAGAAATCAGTGCAATAATATTATATCTAATTGTAAAAGATTTCAAAATCTTTATAATAAAATTTCAATTACATAAATTAGACATATCTAAATTATAACTTTTTATTTAGTGCTTTTATTGACACTTTTATCAAGAATGGAAAAAAAATCTTAAAAAATGGAACCTATATTTACAGCTTTACTATTGAGCACAATTGCGGGATTATCGACTACAATAGGAAGTTTTGTTGCTTTTTTCTTAGGTAAACCCAGTAATAAAAGTATTTCTTTTATTATGGGATTTTCTGCTGGTGTAATGATCCTGCTCTCATTTGTAGAATTGTTGCAGGAAGGTATTCAAACAAACGGTACTTTTGTAGGGATTATGTTTTTCTTATTAGGTATGGGAATAATGCTTTTAATTGATATGGGTGTCTCTCATTATTACGAATTTGAAGATGATTCTTGTATAGATGATAAT